>CADBSX010000001.1 GCA_902797515.1 uncultured Eubacteriales bacterium
CGTAGACCAACGCTCTATCCAATTGAGCTAATGGCGCATATTCAGTTTTTGTGTTAATAACGGTCAAACGAACCTTTCGCTCCGTAGACCGACGCTCTATCCAGTTGGGCTAATGGCGCGTAAAAATATAAAGTTTGGCGAATTTTGTTTTCCGTTTCCGCATTGCCGAAAGGTAAATCCGTATTAAGGATACGCCCTTTCCGTAAATCGCTTTATTAGTATAGTATTTTTATTTCGTTTTGTCAATCGTTTTTCAGGTCTTGTCCTTTTCTTTTTTTATTTCTCGGATTTTTATCGCGACCGAAGCGAAAAGACAGCCCGCGATTGCGCCGAGAAAGTCTTCCGCCGCGTCAACGAGGTCGAAAATCCGCCCGGGGATGTATATCTGATAAACTTCATCGATCACGGCGAACGCCGCGCATAAACTTACGCCGATCAAAAAAACGCATAAACGCTTCTTAATTCCGAAAACGTAACGCAATATAAAAATCAAAACGAAACCGAAAACCGCGAATTCCGCCGCGTGAGCAAGTCCTCGGACGATCGCGTCTATCCTCTTTACTTCCCTTTTTCTCGCGTTTTCGGGCATCTCTTCAAAGCCTCCGACCGTTATTTCAGCGACCTTTTCAGATACGACGGAAGTGACGGCGTAAGACTTTTTTCCGCTCACCGAAGAATTGCAGACGACGAAAACCGCCGATAAAACGGCGGCAGATATTATCAATATTTTGATTAAAAATTTTTTCGTCATATTTCAGCCTAAAAGAACGTCGGCGGCCATCATAATTATAAATCCGAGGACTGCGCCGAGCGCGAACTTCTCCCCTTCGCCGTCTTCCGCAGTGACGTCCGCGAACATTTCGTATATCATAGCGCCCGCCGAAAAAGACATAAGATACGGCAGAAGCAACGTCGCCGCCCGCGCGAGAAAAAAGCCGAAAAGTCCGCCGAGAGGCTCGACCATACCGCTTGTCACTCCTAATAATAGAGCCTTTTTTCTGCCTGCGGTTTTTCTTGCGGGCAGACTTATCGCCGCGCCTTCGGGTAAATTCTGCACGCCTATCCCGAACGCCACTCCGAGCGCGGAAAGCGCGGTTATTCCGCCTATCGCCGCCGCGCCGAACGCGAAACCGACCGCTATCCCCTCGGGAACGTTATGCGCGGTGACCGCTATGTAAAATCTCTTGTAATCCCCGCCCTCTTCGGAAAAAATTTTTCCTATCGCGAACATAAACAAACTTCCGAAAAGAACGCCCGCGACAACCGCTACAACGGGCGGTATTCCCGTTTCGAACGAAAGCGAAGGAAGTATGAGCGACCACACCGCCGCCGCTATCATTATCCCCGCCGAAAAACCGTTGATAATCGACTTATAGCGGAGTATGAAGTTATTCGGCAACAGGCATGTCAAAAGAGAGCCGAGCGTAGTCATGGCGAAGATGAAGAGAAGTCCCGAAAGGCACTGAAAAAATACGTCCGTCATAAAAATTTTTCCTTTGTGGTTTTACTGAAATATTTTATGCGGCGACTTTACTTTTTTGTTACGCCCCCTTTCGTTCCGCCTTTTCCGAAAGAGAAAGACAAATTACTTTTTCCGTAAGAAAAGACGTTCGATTTGTATTTATTATGTTCTTTTATTCCCTCTTCTATGAGTTCGCCGAGCATTACCGAAAAATTTTCGGTGGAATCGGTAAAGAGGTAGTAAGCGAGAGAGCCCGGGACGGAATTTATTTCGTTCAGATACACTTCTCCGTCCTTTAAAAGATAATCTATCCTTATTACGCCCGTAAAACCGAGTTTCCTATACACGTCCTCGGTTATTTTCTTTATTTTCCCCGAAACGTTTTCCGGTATATCAGCGGGGAACTTCCTTTCCGCCCCTGCGCCGTATTTGTCCTCGAAAGTAAGGATATCGTTTGCGCTTACGGGCTCTTCCGTTTCGGAAACGACGCATTTGCCGTCCGACCTGTAACACGCGCAGTTTATTTCCCTGAAATTTTCCAGAGCGACCTCGACGATCGCGGACGCGTCGAACCTGAAAGCGAGGTCGAAAGCGTCGAAGAGTTCTTCTTCGCTTTTTACGAGCGTTATTCCTATACTGCTGCCGAGATTAGACGGTTTGACGATGAGCGGCAAGCCTATTTTCCCGACCGTCTCTTTTACGACTTTCGCCCTGTCGGCATAGTACTCTTCTCTGTCCGCTTTAACGTACCGAAGAGTTTTCACGCCTATTCCTTTTAGCGCGATTTTAGTGTAATACTTATCCATACTCGCCGCCGAAGAGAATATCGAAGGCGAGGCGAAAGGTATTCCGGAAAGCCGTAAAATTCCCGCGAGACTGCCGTCCTCGCCGTTCAGTCCGTGCAGGCAGTTTATAGCGCAGTACGCTCTTAAAAGGGGCTTTATTCTGTTTTTCTTCACCGCGTAAAGACAGGGATCGCCCGCGAAAACCGCCGCTTTTTGCACGGCTTTGAAATTTTCGGTTTTATACCACGACAAATCTTTGAGCATATCGCCCGTAAACCAACGGTTCTCGCGGTCGATATATACGGGCACGGCGTTGTATTTACCGCCGAGGCAGTTCGCCGTCATCACTCCCGTTACGACGGACACGTCGTGCTCCGACGACGCCCCGCCGAAAAATACGAGTACGTTTTTCATAATATCGAATTTAACTCCTTCTCTTTATAAATTTATAAATATCTGTCGGGGATATCGTTTGCAAACAGTACCACGTCCCCGCTCTTTACCTCTGTTCCGAGTATCTTTTTCGCGCCGCCGACAGAATCCGTCTTTACCGTTTCGCCCGAAAAGCCCCTCGCTATCGCGTCCGCGTTTTTGCCGAAGGCTATCACCTTATCCGCCGCGCCCGAAAACGCCTTTCCGACTTCTTCGTTTATCCGTTCCGCGTCGTCAGACTCCACTATCCCCGCCGTCACGACGATCTTTCCGCCTTTATACGCTGCGAGGACTTCCGCGGCGGCTCTTATCCCCTCGATATTCGCGTTGTATCCGTCGTCGATAACCGTTATCCCTGACGGCGTTTTTATTTCTTCCAAGCGATGCTTTTCGCCTTTAAGCCCGCTTATAGCGATAACTATATCCTCGTCCTTTACTCCGAGTTTCGAGGCGACCGCCGCCGCGACGCAAATATCGGTGACGGCGTGCCGACCGAGCAGAAAACACGAACAGGAATACTTCTTGCCGAAAATCACGATATCGAAAAGTATTTTTCCCTCTTTCAAAACTACGTTTTCGGCGCGGACGTCCTTGCCGTTTATGCCCGCGAGGTATTTTTCTTTTTCACACTTTTCATACAGTTCCGCGCTGCCCGACGTATCGGAAGAAAACACCGCGAAACCGCCTTTCAATTCTTCTATAAGTTCGTATTTCGTCCTTTTAACGCCCTCTATTCCGCCGAGCGTCGCCGTGTGCTGTTCGGTTATCGCGGTTATAACGCCTATTTTAGGCCTCACCATTTCGCATATCTCTTTTATATCGCCCGCGCGCCGCGCGCCCATTTCGCATACGAAGATCTCGTGTTCTTCTCCGAGTTTTTCCACCGTCTTGCAAATTCCGAGAGGCGTGTTGTAAGATTCGGGCGTTTTAAGCGCGGTATATTTTCGGGAAAGCATTTCAAAAAGGTAATTTTTGACCGAAGTCTTTCCCGCGCTGCCCGTTATTCCTATCACCGTAAGGTCGGGGCGGCTTTTAAGTTTTTCCGCGCATTTTCTCTTGCTCGCAAGGTATTTCGCTCTGTCTAACGGATAAAGCGCGGTCGCGGACAGCGGCAATAACAAAGGAATAAAAAACGAACAGAAACCTACCGCCGTTATCCCCGAATATTCCCCGAAGCCGAGTTTTTCCAAAAAAGCGAGCGGAAAGTACGCGGAAAAACACAGCCCTGAAAAAAGGATAACGGCGAGGACGTATATCCTCGTAAATCGCGCCGTGAATTTAACTCTTTTGACCGTTTTCCCCGCGAGGGCGTAAGCGAACGGTATCCCTATCCCTAAAACGGCGAAAAGGCAGACGGTCACGGGGAAATCGTCGGATACTGCCGACAAAGTGAGAAGGGCGAGCGTATAAAGACAGGAAAAACGCGCCGTTTTAAGACTTTCCGCCTTCGTCGCGGCACAGGAAAAAAACTCGCCTATCCTGTATCCGCACTGCTGAAATACAGCCGACAGTTTAAAGTCGAAACATATAAAAGAAAACGCGGAAATCATAAAAAATAAGAGGTACAGTATCATATATCGTTTCCCGTTAAAAAAGTAAAGGCTTTCGCGTTGAATTCGTCGGGATATTCCGAAAAACAAAAATGCCCCGCGGAAGGAATAACGTAAAGTTTGCCGTTTTCAAGCAATTTCTTCATTCGTTTTTCCGTTCCGAGGGGCGTTTCCTTGTCCTTCTTCCCGCAGATTATAAGGCACTTGTTTTTCAGTTTTCCGACTTCGCCGTCGAGGTGTTCGTTCACTATCTTTATAAAACTCTTTTGCATTATCGGATCGAGACTTCTGTAATCCGACGAGTAAAACGACTTCAATCTCTCTTTTCCGACAAATTTTTTGAGTAAAATAAAAGACGCCCGTTTAAGATAGTACTTTATCTTCCGTCGCGGTTTGAGTCCCGCCGCGCCCGTAAAAACTATTCTGTCTATCCTGTCGTCTCCGCCTGCGAGCCTTACCGCGACTCTCGCGCCGAAAGAGTGAGCGAGAACGTCCGCTTTTTCCGCGCCGAGTTCGTCTAAAACTCTCTTTATTTCTTCCGCGTAATCGTCGAGCGAAAAAGGATATTCCATCGTGGGACTTTTACCGAATCCCGTCATATCCACCGCCACGACGCGGAAAAACCGCGAGAAAAAATTTATCTGATAAGTGAAACTTTCCTTGTTCGAGAGATAGCCGTGCAGCATCAGTAAGACTTTCCCCCGACCTTTATCCGTCGCGCTTAAACCGGCAATAGTAGTTTCTATAATTTTTTCTCCATTATTATCGCGTCAACGCCCGATCCGTAATAATTCTCTCTCTCGCCTATTTTTGAAAATCCGATCTTTTCGTAACAGGCGATCGCGGGGGCGTTGTCGCGCCTCACTTCGAGAAGAACTCTTTCGACTTCCCTCTTTTTAAGTTCGCCTAACGCGGCGAGAAAAAGCGAAGTCGCAACTCCCTTTTTACGGAATTTTTCCCTCGTCGCTACGAGAAGTATATCCGCCGTCTCGAAAACGTAGTCCGCGCCGATATAACCGACCAATTCCCCGCTTTCCTCAAAGACGAAACCTATAAAGGAACGCGAAGAAAAAGTCGCCTCGATCATCTTTTCGCTCCACGGATCGGGAAAACATTCCTTTTCCGCCTCGGCAATAAAGGGAATATCCCCCTTTTCCCACGGGCGTATCAAAGTTCTTCCTCCGCCTGACTTTTCTTTACGTAAAGGGGAACGAGGCTCTCGCGGTCGTAAGTCGCGAGAGAAAGTTTGCTTTCAACGGCGTTTATAAATCCGCGGAAGGGATCCGCCGCGACGCATTTGAAACCGTCGCTTGCCTTGTCGCATATCACTTCGTAATTTTCGGATAATTTTTTGATTTTTTCGGAATTTACGAATTCAGGCGGATATATCACGTTATTCAAGCCGTCGAAACCGCAGGCGTAATAATTTCCGTGCCGCGCGTCTATCACGGCGAGGCGGTCGTTGCCGTCCGATATATCATACGCGAGAGACTCGAAAGAGGTTACTTTGAGAACTTTTTTTCCGAACGCGAAAGCGAAGGCTTTTACCGTCGCGATACCTATTCTTATGCCCGTGAAAGATCCCGCGCCGACCGCGCAGGCGAAAACGTCGATATCTTCCGCTTTAAGCCCCGCTTTTTTAAGGCACTTCTCTATCGTTTCCATTAAAACGACCGAGTGATTGAGACTGCAATCGGGGATAAACTCCGCCGCTTTTTTCTCTCCGCCGACCGCGACCGTGAGCCAAGGTCCGCTCGTATCTATCGCCAAATAGTTCATAGGATTATTTTCCTTTCGGTTTCGCTTATTTTTTCTATCTTTACTCTTTTCACGGTTTTCGGCAATACGTCCGCGATGTTTTCCGCCCACTCGATAAGGCATATTCCGCCGCCGTAAAAGTAATCGGTAAGCCCGAGACTTTCCGCGTCCTCGCCCGACGAAAGGCGATAACAGTCGTAATGGTAGAGTTTCCCGCCGTAATCGTTCATATATGCATACGTAGGGCTCGTTATTTCGTCTTTTATTCCGAGACCTTTCGCCACGCCTTTGGCGAAAACGGTCTTTCCCGCGCCCATTTCGCCTCTTAATAGCACGACGTCGCCCTTTTTCAAGGTTTCGGCGTACTTTTCGGCTATGGATATAGTCTGCTCGTAAGATTTGCTTATGTATTCCATAGATAGATTATACAATAAAAAACAAAAAAAGTTAAGTGTTTTTACGCCCGTGAAACGCCCGATACCGCTTTTCGCATTTTATTTTCTTAACCAAAGCATTATGATTTCATTTTGATTTTACCGCCGAATATGATATAATAATACTCGATTTTATTTTCAAAAGCGGTTTTTCGGCTATGAAACTCAATGAAATGCGTTTAAAAGATTATATCGTAGTTTTTTTGAAAGGCGTGTTGCTCGGCCTTTTGAGTCTCGGCATACCGGGCGTGAGCGCCTCGACCGTAGGGATCATAGTCGGCATCTATTTTCTGATGGTCGAATCCATCGCGAATATCTTCAAGAACTTTAAAACCAACGTTAAATTTCTGCTCTCGCTCTCTCTCGGTTACGGCGCGGGCGCGGTCGGCGCGGCGTTTTCGGTCACGGTTCTCTTCAAGTTTTTCCCGTTCGCCGTCGCGTGCGTGATAATAGGCATCATACTCGGCTCGATCATAGACTCCGTTTCCAAACTCAAAGGCGACTTCAAAAGCCTCGTGAACTGGATAGTCTTTTTCGCGGTGTTTATCCTTCTCGGCGTTTATAACTTCGTTATATCGAGCGGACAAAAACTGACTTTTCCGTCCGATCCGCACGTGTTCGACCTTATCTCGATGGCGTTCATAGGTTTTTTCACCTCGACTACTTTTATTATCCCGGGCGTCGATTTCGCCGTCGTATTCCTCTCTTTCGGAATATACTATCCGTTTATGAATATGCTCACGGAAATATTTTCCTTCGGCGCGGAAAACTATCTTTCGCGCCTTGTCGTGAACGTTCAGATACTCGGCTCGTATCTCGTCGGATACCTTCTCGGAATATTCCTTATTTCCAAACTTATCAAAAAACTCAACGACAGATTCGGAAAACAGATGCAATTCGCGTCGTTCGCTTTCCTCGTCGCCGCGCCCGCGGTATTTTTGCAGAACTGCCTGTCGTCGGAAACTTTCTTTATAAGCGTTCCGCAAGCGATAGTCGGCGGTATCCTCGGCGTTTTATGCGTCGCGTTAATGATCGTGTTTATGAAATACGGCGATAAAAAGCACCGCGAACTTGAAGTGAAAACATTCGACGAGCCCGCCGCGGAAACGGCGAACGATACGGGCGGCGACGGAACGGATACCGTCGGAACGGAAAACGAAGAAACCGAGAACTGCGAAGAGAAAATTTCCGAAAACGGCGAAAAGACGGAATAACGTATATTATAAAAGTAAAAGCGGGGCTGTCGCATTGAAGTGCGACAGCCCCGCTTTTCCGTTATTTTATTCAGCCCCTTTCTTAACGGCTCTCTGCGCCGTTTTCTTTTTTATAAGAGTAGATAAATAAACTACTTTTTGTCTGACCTCTTCGCTCTTCCTCTCGCGCCACTCTTCCGCGCTCTCGCCC
>CADBSX010000002.1 GCA_902797515.1 uncultured Eubacteriales bacterium
CGACAAGACATAGAAATTTAAAAAGTGTTTTTAATAAAAAAACGGATATGTTTAATATTTTTTTTCTTAAATTCCCCTGAAAAAAATTGACTTGCGTTTTGCAATCGGCTATAATATATAAGGTTTAACGCTTTTACGTTAGTCCGTTTATACTATTTAACTATTTTACGGAGGTATTTTATGAAAATTATGACTATCGACGGTAATACCGCGGCAAGCCACGTTGCGTACGCTTTCTCGGAAGTCGCGGCTATTTACCCGATCACTCCTTCCTCGCCTATGGCGGAAGTAGCGGACGAGTGGTCCACGCAAGGCAGAACGAATATGTTCGGTCAGACTTTGAGACTCGCGGAAATGCAGTCCGAAGCGGGCGCGGCGGGCGCCGTTCACGGCTCACTCAGCGCGGGCGCGCTTACCGTCACTTACACCGCGTCGCAAGGTCTTTTGCTTATGATCCCGAATATGTACAAGATCTCGGGCGAACTGCTCCCCTGCGTGTTCCACGTCAGCGCGAGGGCTCTCGCCGCGCATTCCCTCAACATTTTCGGCGACCACTCCGACGTTATGGCGTGCCGTCAGACGGGATTCGCGATGCTCGCGTCCGGCTCGGTGCAGGAAGTTATGGATCTCGCGCTCGTAGCGCACCTTTCCACTTTAAAGGCGAAAGTTCCCTTCCTTCACTTCTTCGACGGTTTCAGAACGAGCCACGAAATATCGAAGATAGAAGTTATCGACTACGAGGATATGAAAAAACTCGTCGATATGAACGACATAGCGAATTTCAGAGCGAGAGCGCTCAATCCCGATCATCCGATCCAGAAAGGCACGGCGCAGAACAGCGACACCTATTTCCAGAACAGAGAGACGGCGAACGCGTATTATAACGCGACTCCCGCGATCGTTCAGAGGATGATGGACAAGGTAAATAAACTCACGGGCAGAAATTACCACCTCTTCGACTACGTAGGTGCGCCCGACGCGGAAAACGTCATCGTCATTATGGGCAGCGGCGCGGAAGCGATCGAAGAAACCATAAACAGGATGAATAAAGAAGGACATAAGGTCGGCGTTCTGAAAGTCAGACTTTACCGTCCTTTCGACGCGAAGGCGTTCTCGAAAGCCCTTCCGCGTTCGGTCAAAAAACTCGCAGTCCTCGACAGGACGAAAGAGCCCGGCTCTCTCGGCGAGCCCCTCTATCTCGACGTGTGCGCGGCTCTCACCGAAACGGGCAGAAAGAAAGTCAAGGTTTACGGCGGAAGATATGGTCTCGGCTCGAAGGAATTCAATCCGTCCATGGTTTACGCGGTTTACAAGAACCTCGAACAGGATAAGCCGAAGAACCACTTCACCGTAGGCATCTACGACGATATAACCAACACTTCGATAGATTTCTCCGAGCAGTACAACGCAGCCCCCGAAGGGACGATAAGTTGTAAATTCTACGGTCTCGGCTCCGACGGAACGGTCGGCGCGAACAAGAACTCGATAAAGATAATAGGCGACCATACGGATATGTACGCGCAAGGTTATTTCTTCTACGATTCCAAAAAATCGGGCGGCATAACCGTTTCTCATCTCCGTTTCGGAAAGACGCCGATACAGTCGTCTTACCTTATCGACGCGGCGGACTTCATCGCTTGCTCGCAGCCCTCTTACGTCACGAGATACGACATGGCGACCGACCTCAAAGACGGCGGCAAATTCCTTCTTAACTGCGAGTGGGATACCGCTGAAAAACTCGCGGAAAACCTCCCCGCGACCATGAAGCGCACTCTCGCGAAAAAACACGCGAAACTCTACGTTATAGACGCTATAAAGATAGCGCAGTCGATAGGGCTCGGCGGAAGGACCAACGCCATAATGCAGGCGGCGTTCTTCAAGATAAATCCCGAAATAATGCCTTACGCGGAAGCCGAGGACTGGATGAAACAGTACGTCAAGAAGTCCTACGGCAAGAAAGGCGACGACGTGGTAAATATGAACTACGCGGCGATAGACAAGGCGTCGTCCGAACTCAAAGAAGTCGCCGTTCCCGCAAGTTGGGCGAACGCGACCACGGGCGCCGCTCCCGTCAAACTCGCGGACGATAAGTATTTCAGAGAAGTTATCCATCCGATAATTTCCCTTCAGGGCGATAAACTTCCCTCTTCCGCTTTCAACGCGGACGGCTCCGTTCCTACGGGCACGACCAGATTCGAGAAGAGAGGCGTCGCGGTCAACGTTCCGAAGTGGAACGCCGAAAACTGTATTCAGTGCAATCAGTGCGCGTTCGTGTGTCCGCACGCATGTATCCGTCCCGCTCTCGTAAAGGACGGTGCGGAAAAGCCCGCTTCCTTCGAGACCAAAGCGGCTATGGGACTTAAAGGCTATTCTTACAGGATGCAACTCTCCCCTCTCGACTGTCTCGGCTGCGGCGTCTGCGCCAACGTCTGCCCGACGAAAGAGGACAAGAAAGCGCTGACGATGGTCCCGCTCGAAACAGTGGTGAAAGACGAAGTCGTAAACTACGAATACAGCGAAAAATTGCCGAAAGTCGATACGAAAGAAGTATTCAAGCCGACCACGGTCAAAGGCTCGCAGTTCAACAAGCCGCTCTTCGAGTTCTCGGGCGCGTGCGCGGGCTGCGGCGAAACGCCTTATATAAAGGTAATAACTCAACTCTTCGGCGACCGTATGATAGTCGCGAACGCGACGGGCTGCTCGTCCATTTACGGCGGCTCTTCCCCGACGTGTCCTTACACGAAGAACGACGAGGGCAAAGGTCCGGCTTGGGCTAACAGTCTTTTCGAGGACAACGCCGAATACGGTTACGGTTTCCACCTCGCTTACGCGCAGAGAAGAAGCAAACTCGGCGACCTTATGAGACGCGGTCTCGAACTCGGTCTTCGCGGAAGATGCGCGGAAGCGTTCAGAACGTGGCTCGCCAACAAGAAGAGCGGCGAAATAACCAAACAAGTCGCGAAAAACCTCGAAATCGCTCTTCCCTCGGCTATAAAGAACAATAAGGGCGAACTCAAAGAAATACTCAAAGAGGTCAACGACTCGCTCGACTGCGTGACGAAGAAATCCATCTGGATATTCGGCGGCGACGGCTGGGCTTACGATATAGGTTACGGCGGTCTCGATCACGTTCTCGCTATGGGCGAAGACGTCAACGTGCTCGTCGTCGATACCGAAGTTTATTCCAACACCGGCGGACAGGCGAGTAAATCCACGCCGACGGGCTCCGTCGCGAAATTCGCCGCGGGCGGAAAGAGAGTAAAGAAAAAGGACCTCGGCATGATGGCTATGAGTTACGGATACGTTTACGTCGCGCAGTGCGCTATGGGCTCGAACAAACAGCAGTTCCTGAACGCTATAACCGAGGCGGAAGCGTACGACGGACCGTCGCTTATCATCTGCTACGCGCCTTGTATCAACCACGGTATCAAGATGAGCAACTCGCAGAACGAAGAGAAGAAGGCGGTCGACGCGGGATATTGGCACCTTTACAGATACAATCCCGAAAAAGTCGGCACGGAAGTAAATCCGTTCACGCTCGACAGCAAAGATCCTACCGAAAGTTATCAGTCGTTCATTTTGGGCGAAACGCGTTACGCGTCGCTTAAAAAGGCTCAACCGGAACTCGCGGAAAAACTCTTTGAAAGAGCGGAAGAAGAAAACACCGCAAGACTTCAGAAGTATAAAAATCTCGCGGGAAAATAAAATAATATTTCCGTAAAAAACGGGCGGCGGACTTTCGGTCCGCCGCCCGTTTTGAAATAAAAGTAAAAAAAGCGGGGCGACGCGCCCCGCTTTTCCCGACTTTAAATCAGTTGTTGAATTGATCTTTGTAAGCCTTGCTGAACTTCACCGCAGGCGCTTTGCAAGCCTTTATCTCGACCTTTTCGCCCGTAAGCGGATTTACGCCTTCTCTCGCCTCTTTATCTTTGAGAGAGAAAGTCGCGAAACCGGAAATATGGATGTATTCGCCCTTCTGTAAACTCTCGGAAAGAGTGCCTATAAACGCGTTGAAATAACTCTCCGCCTCTTTGATGGTAACGCCGAGGTTGTCGGCGTACGCTCTGATAAATTCGCTCTTGTTCATGTTTTTCCCTCCGTTCGCGTTCCTTAAACGCGATTTTTTTATTTAATTCACGCAATTCACGTAAACTTTGAGTTTATTATAACACAAAATCCCCGAATTTATCAACTTTTTTTATAAAAAATATAAAAATTTTTGAAAAATTTGAGAAAATTTTAAATTTTTTTGCGTTTTTAAAGGTTTTTCGCCGTTTTTTTGCTGTTTTCAGGTCGTCAAAAAGACTTTCCGACGGCTTTTTCCTTGACAAAAACGTTATATTATATTAAACTTATGATATTAAATGGGAAAAACTTTATCTATGCAGAACGAAAAACTTGTCGAACTTCTCGGCAAAAAGAGAAAGAAAAAGAGAATAAACGCGATAAAGAAATTCGCGAAGGAAAACTATTCGGGCGGATTCGGTTCTCCCGCGTCTTCCGGTTTTCACTTCGCGTTCAGGTCGATCTATTCGGGCGCGGACAAATCCCCCTCTTTATGCGTGTATCACGCGAAGAAATTCGGTATTCCCGTCGCCGCCCTTATCGACTATTGCACGCTCGACGGCGTAACGGAATTCTACAAAGCCGAGGACTCGCTCGGCGGCGTGTATTTCTGCGGAACGGAAGTTAAAGTCAACGCGCTCGGCGAAAAGCGTTCTCTGCTCGCCGTCGGTATTCCGCACGGCTCGGAAAAGCGTTTCGGAAAAGAGATGAAGCCGTTTTACGATTCAAGGCTCAAAAGGGCGAAAAACGCGCTCTCTTACCTCGCGGAAAAATGCGCGGAAAAAGGAATTAAGACGGACGAACGCGCGGGCAAAAAAGTAAGTTCGGAAGAAGAGGCGTATATGCTCTTTGCGGAAACGGTCGTAAAAGCGCTTTCCTGCGAAGAGGATGTAAAACGGTTTTTGGTCGGAAGTTTCGGCGCGGAAGAAACGGACGAAAGGCTGAATATCCTTTCGGATTTTTCAAATCCTTTATATATAAGCGACCTCGCGGAAATAACCGCGTCCCTCGTTCCCGAAAGCGAGATATCCGAGCCGCTCGAAAATTACTCACGCTTTTCTCTTCTCGCGGACAAATACAATTCTATTTGCCTTCTCGTCTATAACGGCGAAGGCGCGGAAAACGCGGTGAAAAAAGCGGCGGATCTCGCCGCGAAAGGAATAGCCGTCGATCCCGAAAAGTACGGCGAAGAAACCGCCGCGGAAATTTACGACGCCTGCGAAAAAGCCGACCTTATCGCGATCGCGGTCTCAACGGTTTCGAGTCCGAGGAAAAAATTCGATTTCTCGTTCAAAGACAAATCGCTCGCAAAAAAATTCCTCGTGAACTCCCTCGCTATCGCCGGACACGAGATAGCGGCGAGCATCAATCCCGCCGACGGGCTGTTTTCGCCCTCGCAATCGGCGAGAACGGACATGTTCGCGGAAAAAATACGCCTGTTTTCGAGAATAGGCTCGAAAGGTCTGCCGCTGTAAAGTATAAATAAATTTTTTCAAGTCAATAATACCTCCGTGTTTCCGAGTGACCGACGGAAACGCGGAGGTTTTTTTATGCCGAAAACGATTTTCATTACAATATGTTCAGTATTCGTTCTTTTTACGCTTACGCTCGGCGCAGGCGCGGAATTAAAAGGCGACGGCGAACACGTCTTTTATCTATACCGCGAATCGTCGGGCTGTAAAATAGTCAGGACGACCGAAGAGAAAGCCGACGAATTTATCTATTTCAAACAGAGCCTGAAAGGCGAGAGCGCGGAATTAAAAGACGAAGAGCGCGCGGCTGAAATCATAGAGAAACTCGGCGCGAAAGAGGTGTTTTCGGAAAGCGGCGACGGATTTTACAACCGTTACTACTACACGCCGAAAATTTCCCGATACGTTATCCTTCGCGGCAGGAAGATAAATCTTCACCTCGCCGTAGGGAATAAAGTTTCCGTCGGCTCGCCCTTAATTTTCGGAAGTTACTGAAAATTTTTTCGTTTTACCGGTATAAAATAATTTTCCGAGGTCAATAATCAACGTGCAATCAAAAATCGGAGGAACAAATTTATGTCTGAAAAGAAAAGCAAAGTGATCGACTTCATAAGAAGAAACGCCTATTATCTGGTGATAGGAACGGCAATACTCGTTATCGCGACGGTGATAGCGATAATACTCGCGACGAACGCGAACAGGAACAGAGTTCAATTGAGCGACGAGCCGAAAAACACCGCGTCGGTAACGGACGACAAGGACAAGAACGGCGAAAATAAGGCCGACGAAAAAGAAAAAGAAACCGATTCCAAACCGTCCGACAGCAACGAACAAAAGCCCGACGACAAAAAGGACG
>CADBSX010000003.1 GCA_902797515.1 uncultured Eubacteriales bacterium
AAAGGGATATGTTCAATACCTTCAATATGGGCGTCGGGATGTCGGTGGTCGTCGCCGAAAAAGACGTTGAAAAGTCGCTTGAAATACTTAAAGCCAACGGCGAGAACGCTTACGTTATCGGAAAAATCGTCAGATCGGACGAAAAGATAAAAATAGTATGAACAAAGTACGGATAGCCGTTCTCGTTTCGGGCGGCGGCACGAATTTACAGGCTCTTATCGACGCGGAAAAGAGCGGAATAATAAAAGACGGTAAAATATCGCTCGTCGTTTCCAACAACGCGGACGCTTACGCGTTAAAGCGCGCGGAAAAAGCGGGGATCGAAACGGCGACCGTCTTAAAGAAAGATTTTATTACTTCGTCGGACTTCGAGGGAGAACTCGTTCGCTTATTAAAAGAAAACGGAATAGAACTTGTCGTTTTGGCGGGCTTTATGTCGATACTTACGGAAAAGTTTATAAAGGCGTTTGAAAAACGGATAATCAACGTGCATCCGTCGCTTATTCCGTCGTTTTGCGGCAAGGGCTATTACGGACTTAAAGTTCACGAGGCTGCGCTTTCGTACGGCGTGAAAGTCACGGGCGCGACCGTGCATTTCGTAAACGAGATCCCCGACGGAGGAAAGATAATAATGCAGAAAGCCGTTGAGATAAAGGACGGCGATACGCCGGAAACGCTTCAAAAGCGCGTAATGGAAGAGGCGGAGTGGAAAATTCTGCCTATGTCCACGCAAATTATATGTAAAAAAATAAAAAACGGAGAGTTATTATGAACGTATATGAAATCAACGACGTAAAAGAACTTATCGCGGGCAATCCGTACGTCGGAAGAGGAATTATTATCGGAAAGACGAAAGACGGCAAAAAGGCTTGCGCGGCTTACTTTATTATGGGCAGGAGCGCGAACAGCCGCAACCGCGTATTCACGAAAAAGGGCGGGGAAGTTTTCACCGAGCCTTTCGACGCGTCGAAAGTCGAAGATCCGAGCCTTATCATCTACGCCGCGGTGCGCAAATACAAAGACAGCCTTATAGTGACCAACGGCGACCAGACTGACACTATCTACGACGGGCTTAAAGACGGCAAGTGTTTTACTTGCGCGTTGAAATCGAGAGAATTCGAACCCGACGCGCCGAACTTTACGCCGAGAATAAGCGGAATATTGAATTTTACGGACGGCGATTTTACTTATGAAATGAGCATTTTAAAATCCGCGGACGAAAACGGAACGGCTTGCAACAGATACACGTTTTCCTATTCGCCTATTGCAGGGCTCGGGCATTTTATCCATACTTACGTCACGGACGGAAATCCCCTTCCGACTTTTCAGGGCGAACCTGAAAGAGTCGCGATAAAAGACGATATCGACGAGTTTACAAGCGAACTTTGGAACGCGCTCGACGAAAACAATAAAATTTCCCTTTTCGTAAGATACGTAGATCTCGCGACGGGGAAGGAAGAAGACAGAATTATAAATAAAAATAAATAAAAAGAGGATAAAAACATGAAAGAATTTTCACTGAAATACGGTTGCAATCCGAACCAGAAACCTGCGAGGATATTTATGGCTGACGGGAGCGATCTTCCCGTCGAGATTTTAAACGGCAGACCTGGATATATCAACTTTTTGGACGCTTTCAACTCGTGGCAACTCGTAAAAGAGATAAAAGAGGCGACGGGGATGCCCGCGGCGACCTCTTTCAAACACGTTTCGCCGACGAGCGCGGCGGTAGGAAAAGTCCTTCCCGCGGACCTCAAAAAGGCGTGTTTCGTAGAAGATATCGAAGATCTCGACAAGTCGCCCGTCGCTTGCGCTTACGCGAGGGCGAGAGGAACGGACAGGATGTCGTCTTTCGGAGACTGGATAGCCCTTTCCGACGAGTGCGACGAAACTACGGCGAAAATCATTTCGAGGGAAGTTTCCGACGGTATAATCGCTCCGTCTTACAGTGAAAAGGCGCTTGAAATATTAAAGGCGAAGAGAAAGGGAACTTACAACATAGTAAAGATCGATCCGTCGTATATTCCCGAAGAGACCGAGAGAAAACAGGTTTTCGGAATAACTTTCGAGCAGGGCAGAAACAACTATAAAATAAACGCGGAAATGCTTGACAATATAGTCACCGCGAATAAAGACCTTCCGAAAGATAAGATAACGGATATGATAATCGCGCTTATTACTCTCAAATACACGCAGTCTAATTCCGTTTGTTTCGCCGAGGACGGACAGGCGATAGGCGTAGGGGCGGGACAGCAGTCGAGAATACACTGCACGCGTCTTGCGGCGAGCAAGGCGAACCTGTGGCATCTTCGCAGGCACGAAAAGGTCTTGAACCTCAAATTCGCGGAAGGCGTCGGCAGACCGGATAAAAACAACATAATCGACTTATATCTTTCCGACGACGACAGTCATCAGGTGCTTGCGGAAGGCGTATGGCAAAAGTATTTCGCGGAAAAGCCCGAACCTTTCACGAGAGAGGAAAAGAAGGCGTATCTTGCGACGCTTTCGGGCGTAACGCTCGCGAGCGACGCGTTTTTCCCGTTTTCCGACAACATTGAAAAGGCGGCGGAGAGCGGCGTGAGTTACGTCGTTGAGCCCGGGGGCTCTGTCAGAGACGATCTCGTTATCGAAGCGGCGGATGAACATAATATGGTAATGGTATTTACCGGAATGCGTCTTTTCCACCATTGATTTTTAAGGTTTATAAACTTCGTTCTTGCCGCTTATAAACTTCGCAAGACTTCGTTTACTGTGAAATTTTTCGCCTTCGGCAACGTATAAGGTATTCCGAAAATATTTTAAAAAAGATTTTCGGAAAAA
The DNA here is from genome assembly GCA_902797515.1 of uncultured Eubacteriales bacterium. Classification (GTDB taxonomy): domain Bacteria; phylum Bacillota; class Clostridia; order Christensenellales; family Borkfalkiaceae; genus UBA10281. Next base: position 2,821 of record CADBSX010000003.1, read on the forward strand.
GGAGCAACCGACCGAAAGGTTCAGCCGTTTGAGGATAAGCAAACGGCGAACGAAAAGTCGGATTGCGACGCGGTCTATTGCGACCGAAAAAA
>CADBSX010000004.1 GCA_902797515.1 uncultured Eubacteriales bacterium
CCGCAAGCGGTCCCCCTTCCCTGAAACAAGTGTCAGGGACGGTAGGCTCGCGCGTTTTTTCGGTCGCAATAGACCGCGTCGCAATCCGACTTTTCGTTCGCCGTTTGCTTATCCTCAAGCGGCTGAACCTTTCGGTCGATTGCTCCTTTTTCCGAAAATCTTTTTTTAAAAATATTTTCGGAATACCTTGTGGTTCATTGCGGACGGAAAAACGAGCAGAAACGCAGTTTTGCGACGCTTATCACCGTTAAGAACGACCGTTCCAACAATAAGTACACAACTTACAAGGCTCTATCCCTATCGCTTTCACGAGATTGTCGAGCGTCTGAAATTCGAGCGAAGTAAAATTGAATTTCTCGCAGATCGCCTCGCGCATCTTCCTGCCGCGCTCCGTCGTCGCGTCGCTGTATTCTTCGAGGTGATTAAAGCCCTCTTCGCCTTCGAGTTCGAATATCGTCCGCCGCGTTATAAGTTCCATATCGCTCGTCGCGCGGGAAAAATTCAGATATTTGCATCCGAACATTATCGGCGGACACGCCGAACGCATATGCACCGCTTTCGCGCCGTTCGCTCGAAGAAAATCAACCGTTTCCCGAAGTTGAGTGCCGCGGACGATAGAATCATCGACAAACAGCAGTTTTTTGCCCTTTATAAGTTCGGTCACGGGGACCTGTTTCATTTTAGCTATTTTGTTTCTGTCGGTCTGATCGACGGGCATAAAACTCCTCGACCACGTCGGCGTATATTTTATGTAAGGTCTCGCGAAAGGTATTCCGCTTTCGTTGGCGTAACCTATCGCGTGCGGAGTGCCCGAATCGGGAACGCCCGCGACGTAATCTATATCGTCGGCCTTGCCGCTCTTCATATCGTTCTCCGCGAGCAACATACCGTTTTTATAGCGCATCACTTCCACGTTCTGTCCTTCGTAATTAGAAGTAGAATAGCCGTAATACGTCCAAAGGAAAGAACATATGCGCATCTCTTCGCGGGCGGGCGACAAAACTTCCACTCCGTCGGGACTTATTTCCACTATTTCGCCCGAACCGAGTTCGCGGAAGTCTTTATAGCCGAGTTTTTTATAGGCGAAAGACTCGAACGAAAAACAAAATCCGTTCCCGTCTTTACCTACGAGCACGGGAAGTCTTCCCAATTTATCGCGCGCGGCGATCACGTTTCCGTCGCTCTTTAAAATAAATATGCAAGCCGTGCCGTCTATCTCTTCCTGCGCGAATTTTATGCCTTCCTCAAAACTTCCCTTTCTGTCGATCAGAGACGCGGTGAGTTCGGTAAGGTTGATATTCGAGCCCGTGGACAGCCCGAAATGTCCGCCGTTTTCCGAAAGATACCTCTCGACGAGTTCGTCGCTGTTATTGATAACGCCGACCATGCAAAGGGCGTATATCCCGAGTTTCGACCTTATGATAAGGGGCTGCGGATCGTAATCGCTTATACAGCCCAACGCCGAAGTCCCTTTCATATCGGAAAAAATATGTTCGAATTTTGTTCTGAACGGGGCGTTGCCGAGGTTGTGAATCTTCCTCTGCAAGCCCTGTTCTCTGTCGTAAACGGCTATGCCGCCGCTTTTCGTGCCGAGGTGCGAGTGGTAATCCGTACCGAAAAACACGTCGGAAATGCAACTCTTTTTGGAAACCACGCCGAAGTACGCGCCCATAATCTTACTCCTTTTGTTTTATTCACCTCTTCCCCTGCGTCATACGGACAAATTACTTTCCCGAAGTAAGCCTCTTCATAACTTCTTTATAAGCGTCTTCCACGCCGCCCATATCGCGGCGGAATCTGTCTTTGTCGAGTTTCTCGTTTGTATTTATATCCCAAAGTCTGCAAGTGTCTGGCGATATTTCGTCGGCAAGGACGATCTCTCCGTCTTTAAGCCTTCCGAATTCGAGTTTGAAGTCGATAAGTTTTATGCCGAGCCCTAAAAAATATTCCTTCAATACTTCGTTGACTTTGAACGCCATGCTCTTGATGGTCGCGATCTCTTCTTTTGTCGCGAGTTTTAAAGCGAGCGCGTGATAAGCGTTCATAAGCGGATC
>CADBSX010000005.1 GCA_902797515.1 uncultured Eubacteriales bacterium
ATCGGGATACAGGGAAACTTCCGAAAAGGGACTCGCGAGCGTTTTCGGCGGAAAGACGGCGGGCAAAGAATAATGTATAGAGTAATATTAAAGAAAAACGAAGAAAAAGACGTTCTTTCGGGCTTTCCGTGGATATACGCCAACGAAGTATATAAGACGGAAGGCAAGGGAAAACAGGGCGGCGTCTGCGAGATAGTCGGCTTTGACGGAAAATTCATAGGGCAAGGCTTTATAAATCACCACTCTAAAATTTTCGTCAGAGTTTTAACGCTCGGAAAAGAAAATATCGACCGCGAGTTTTTCCGCAAACGGATAGAAAGGGCGGTCGGCGAGCGGAAAGAACTCGGTTACGACGACAATTACAGGGCTGTTTTCGCCGAGAACGACGGACTTCCGGGGCTTATCGTGGATAAGTACGGCGAATATCTTTCCGTGCAGTTCCTTTCTCTCGGTATGGAAGTTATAAAAGAAGATATAACGGAAATACTGAAAGAAATATTCCGACCGAGAGGGATTTACGAGCGGAGCGACGTCGCGGTAAGGGAAAAAGAGGGCTTGCCGCTTAAAAAAGGAGTACTTTTCGGCGACGGCGCGACGAAAGTCCCGATAACCGAAAACGGGATAAAAATGGTCGTCGATCTCGAAAACGGGCAAAAGACGGGATATTTTCTCGATCAGAAAGAGAACAGGGATAATATCAGGCATTACGTGAAAGGCAAAGACGTTCTGGACTGTTTTTGCAACGAGGGAGGCTTTTCTCTCTGCGCGGCGAAGTACGGGGCGAAGAGCGTCACCGCGGCAGACATAAGCGAAAAGGCGATAGAACTCGTGAAGGAGAACGCCGCGCTGAACGGTTTCGATATTAAAACCGTCACGGCGGACGTGTTCGACCTTTTGAGAAAGTACAGAAAAGAAAACGGAACTTTCGACGTCGTTATTCTCGATCCGCCCGCGTTCACTAAGACCGTCGATACCGTGAAAGAGGGATATAAGGGCTATAAAGACGTAAACGTAAACGCTTTGAAGATAATAAGAAAAGGCGGATTTCTGATAACGTGCAGTTGTTCTCAACACTTGACGCTCAATCTGTTTCTGCAAATGATAAAAGAGAGCGTTTTGTCGAGCGGAGTGAGAGCGAAACTCGTCGAGATACGGACGCAGAGCAGGGATCACGCGTCGGCGGTCGGATACGACGAGGGATTGTATCTGAAAGTCGCCGTGCTTGAAATTTTATGATATTATGATATATGGACGGAAACGGAACGAAAAAACGCGAATTTAAAGAATTCGTCAAAAACAAGGCGAAATACGCTTTGCGTTTTTGGTATATATACGTCGCGGTTATACTCGTCGCGGCTCTCGTCGTTTCCGTCGCGGTCGTCCGCGGATTTTCAAAGGGCGACGGGAGCGGTAAAACGCCGACGGGCTCCGTTACCGAAACGGGCGTCGCGCCGGAGATGAAGATAACGTTTATAGACGTCGGTCAGGGCGATTGTATTTTCGTCGAATTTCCCGACGGAAAAACGATGCTCGTCGATTCGGGAAATAAAGGCTCGGAAAGAGAGATAGACAAATATCTCGCAGACGGCGGCGTGAAAAGAAAAATAGATTACTGCGTCGCCACTCACTCGGACGCCGACCATACGGGGAGTATGGCATACGTCTATGAAAATTACGAGGTCGGATATTCTTTAAGACCTTACGAAAAGTGCGGGATAGGGGATCTGGCGGAAACTTTCAACGCGGGCGCGGACACGGGCTGCGAAACGGAAGATTACCTTGCCTATCTTACGGCGGTAGAAAAAGAGAATACGGGCTGGTCGTTTTTCACCGATAACAGCGACTTTGAAAACGCCGCGCTCTTCGGCGGCGTAAAATACGGATATTCGGTCGATTTTCTTATGCCTTACGCGAAAAAACTCGGCGACTACGGTAAATTCGCCGAGCCGAACGACTTTTCGGCGGTGATAATGATAACTTTCGCGGGCAGGAAGATCCTGCTTACGGGCGATATAGGGGAAAAGGCGGAAAACGCCTTTCTCTCGCACTTCGGAAATAACGGCGAGTGCGACTGCGACGTGCTGAAAGTCGCTCACCACGGCAGCGGTTCTTCGTCGCAGTCGGCGTTTTTGTCCGCGGTAAAGCCCGAATACGCGGTGATTTCCTGTTCGCCGATAGGAAGCGACTACGGTCATCCGCATAAAGAGGCTCTCGAAAGGATAACGGCGGAGATAGTAAAAGGCGGGGAAAATTCGGGACTTTTCAGAACCGATATCCACGGCTCCGTATTTCTTACCGTAAAGAGCGACGGCGAAATGATTTTTAAAACGGAATACGACGAACTTAACGGTTATTTGTTTTACGACGGACGGGAAATAAAAGAAAAGGAAGACGAAATAAAGACTTTAAAAGGACTTTTGTAAAATGGCGAAGAACAGAGAAATGATAACGGTCGAGGCGGCGAGGAATATCGCCGTGAAAAAAGCCGACGGGAAAAAGACGGTAAAAGAACTTATAGACGCCTGTATAAGAACGCAGGGACTTTCCGCGGAAGAGCGGAAGAACAACGCGCCGGGGGCGGTTCTGAACGTTTGCAAGTGCCGTTTCGGCGAGGCTATAAGCAAACTTTTGAGGTCGGGCTATCTCGTAAAAGACGACGAGGGCAGAGTTTCGATCGCGAATAAGCCGACCGAGGAAATAATAAAAGAGGCGAGCAGGGACGAGAATTTAGAGAAGATAATCACCGAGATTCTCGGCGCGGGCGACAAGGGAAAGAGGGAACTTTTCGCCGAGGTTTACCGCAGATACAAGACGGCGGACAAGACGGTGAAAATGATAGTCGTCAGAGCGGACGCGGGAAGGATACTGAAAAATCTCGTCGAGAGCGGAACGGTAAGCAAAAAGGGCGACGCGTATTCTATAAAGAAGAAACTGACGGAGAAAGAGAAACTCAACAAACTCAATCCGCAGTCGCTCGTGGTGACTTCTGTCGAAATGCTGACCGAATTTTATAGAAAGGCGCACGATATGAAAATTCTCGTGAGCAAAGCGACGGACGGACCGTCGGACGGCGGAATAGACGGAGTTATCGAAATCGAGAACAAGATGGGATACAGGGAAAAGATGATCCTGCAAGTCAAATGCTGTCTCGACAACAAGGAAAAGTACGTCAAACAATACGAGATAAAGGAATTTCAGGGCGTATTTTCGGTAAGCGCGGACGCGACTACGGCGATTTTCGTGACGAACGGCAAATACCATAAAGACACCGAAAAATTCGTTAGAAGTTGCAAAAGGTTTATACTTATCGACGGCGACAAATGGTGTTCTATCGCCGAAAAGTGCGGTTATAAAATAAGAGAAGAGTAAAAAAAGAGAAGATTAAAAATAAAACCGCCCGCCGCGAAAAAACGCGGCGGGCGGTTTTAATATAAAATATATTATATATAATGATTATAAAGCGATTTTTTCTTCGATATACGCGGCGAGTCCGGAAATAGGCAAGCGTATCTGTTCCATCGTGTCGCGGTCGCGGAGAGTTACCGTGTCGTCGCTTAAAGTATCGAAATCCACCGTCACGCAGAAAGGCGTTCCTATCTCGTCCTGACGGCGGTATCTCTTGCCGATAGAGCCCGCGTCGTCGTAAGAACACATAAATTTGTCGGAAAGCGCTTTATAGACCTCTCTCGCCTTTTCGCCCTGTTCCTTTTTCTGTAAGGGAAGAACGGCGACTTTATAAGCCGCGAGCGCGGGATGAAAACGCATCACGACGCGCGTGTCGCCGCCGTCGAGCGTTTCCTCGTCGTAAGCCTCTGAAAGCACCGCGAGCATAAGCCTGTCCGCGCCGATCGAATATTCGACGACGTAGGGGATATATTTTTCGCCCGTGACGGGATCGGTGTACTGCATGCTCTTTCCCGAATATTCCTGATGGCGCGAAAGGTCGTAGTCCGTCCTGTTGTGTATTCCGTTGAGTTCCGACCAGCCCATCGGGAAGAGGTATTGTATATCGCAAGCACATTTAGCGTAGTGCGCGAGTTTGTCGTGGTCTTTATAGCGAAGGTGAGCGGGATCGAAACCGAGCGAGAGAAGGAAATCCCACGCCGCCTTTTTATAATATTCGTAATATTCTACGTCCGTGCCTTCCTTGCAGAACCATTGATGTTCCATCTGCTCGAATTCTATCGTCCTGAAAATGAAATTCCCGGGAGTTATCTCGTTTCTGAACGCCTTGCCTATCTGCGCGATGCCGAAAGGCACTTTCGCGCGCGCGGAACGTTGAACGTTCTGGAAATTGACGAATTCGCCCTGCGCCGTTTCGGGACGGAGATATATCTTGTTCTGACTGTCCTCGGTAACGCCCCTCGAAGTCTCGAACATAAGGTTGAAATTCCTTATCGGCGTCCAGTTGAACTTTCCGCAGACGGGGCATTTTATCTGATGTTCGTCGATATAGGCTTGCATTTCTTCCTGACTTAAAAGGTCGGGATTGACCGTTCCCTTCGAGTAGGTTTCTATAAGGTTATCCGCGCGCTGGCGCGTCTTGCACTCTTTGCAGTCTATTTTCGGATCGGAGAAACTCGCGGTATGTCCCGACGCTTCCCAGACTTTGCTGTTCATAAGGATAGCGGCGTCCACGCCGAAAGAGTTTTCGCTTTTCTGAACGAACCTTTTCCACCACGCTCTTTTGATATTGTTCTTGATCTCTACGCCCACGGGACCGTAATCCCAAGTGTTGCCCATGCCCCCGTAAATGTCGCTGCCGGGGAAGATTATTCCGCGGGATTTACAAAGGTTCACTATTTTTTCCATCGTAACTACGCTTTTGTCAGCCATAAAGCACCTCTTTGATAAGTCGGTCAAACGAATCGGCTTTGCCGTAAAACTTTTCCGAGCCGTTCGCACTCGGCTATATTCTATGCTTTTTTTCGGTTATTGTCAAGTATATTGACAGGTTTCCGAGTTTTAGTCGCACATATCGTCAGAGCGCGGGCGGACTTATAAAAACGTCAATGAATATGCCCGATTTTTCCGTAAAAATTTTTTTAAAAAAAGTTTTTGTTTTTTGCGAAAAATACTTGACTTTACGTTTTCGTTGTGATATTATATGTAGGCTGCTTGAAAGCAGAGCCCGTCGGACGGACGGGGATCGAAGATTGACAACTGCATAGAATAGTTATTAAGACGGCTTCGGATGC
>CADBSX010000006.1 GCA_902797515.1 uncultured Eubacteriales bacterium
AAGGTCGCTATGAATATACCTTTACTTCTTATTCTGTTTTTGCTCTTCGGCGGCGAAAGGACCGCCGACGTAAGAAATCTGCTCGCCCGCATAGACTTCGCCTCTTTCGCGCCCGTTCTGAAACTTTTAGGTCTCGGCGAAAGCGCGATAGACTTTCTTTCTTCGGAAAACTTCGGAAAGTTGCTCGAAGGCGGAGATTTGAAGAGCGTTTTGCCGGCGATCCTCTCTTCCTTCGGCAAAAAAGAAAAGCCGTCCGAAGAAACTTCGGACGGCGACGCGCCTGTTAAAAACAATTATCTGGAACCTATAAAAGACGTCGCGGCTACCGACGTCGAAGAGGCTCTCGGAAGTTATTTTTCCTGATTTATTTCGCGAGATCGTCGAGTTCTTTTTTGCGCGCGTTTACTTCGGCGAGCAAAGAAGAATAGTCCGTTTCCGTCCTCGCGCGAAGAAGTTCGGTCATTTTGCTTATAGGCTCGAATACGGGCGTGAGCGAAAGATTGCCGTACATGCCTTTAAGCCCGTGCGCTATCTCGAACGCGCCCGAAAGATCCCCGCTCTCTATCTTTTCGCCGAGCGCGCCGAGTTTGTCGTCCGCTATCGCGATATTCACGAGCCTTATATAAAACGCCTCGTTATTCATACACCTTGCGAGCCCTTCTTCGGTATTCGCCCCGTACTCTTTAAGTTTTTCTATGGTAAGCATTTTTCAGCCCTCCCTTTTCAGAAGTTCTACGTAAGCCTCTTCGGGAAGAGGTTTCGAAAAATAATAGCCCTGCACTATATCGCAGCCGTCCGCTTTTAAAAGTTCCAATTGTTCTTCCGTTTCCACGCCCTCGGCGACCGTCGGGATCTCCATTACTTTCGCCGCGTCTATCATCAGTTTGACGAGCATATGGTCCTTTTCTCTCTCGCAGATATTGCGGATAAAACGCATATCGAGTTTCAAGACGTCGATCGGAAGATCGGCGAGCGTATTAAGAGAGGAATAGCCCGATCCGAAGTCGTCCATCTCTATGATAAAACCTTTTTCGCGCAGTTGTCCTACCACTTCTATTATCCGATCGGAATTTTCGGAATACGCCGATTCGGTTATTTCGAGGTACAACTCTTTCGACTCTATCCCGCTTTCCTCCGCCGTTTTCGCGAGCAATTCGGGAAGATCGGAAATATATAGGTCCACTCTCGACACGTTGACGGAAACGGGAACGGCGACGCCTCTTTCCCTCTTCGTTCTGCCGACGAATTCCGCCGCCGTTTTCCAGACGTATTTGTCGAGTTCGGAAATAAGTCCGTTGTTTTCGAGAAGAGGAATAAACGCCGCGGGACTTATAAATCCGAGTTCGGGATGTATCCATCTGACGAGCGCTTCCGCGCTGCATATTTTCGGTTTTTCGCCCTTTACGGCATATTTCGGCTGGTAATATACTTTGAATTGTTTTTCGGAAAGCGCGTTCGGAAAATCCGCGAGGAGTCTTTCCCCGTAAACTTCCTTTTCGCGCATCTTTCCGTCGTAAACCGCGAATTTCACGCCGTGCTGACGTATGGAATTGCAAGCGATCGTCGCGCGGTCGAAAATCTGTTCTATTATCTCGTTTTCGTCGTCCGAACGGTATATTCCTATTCTGACCGTAAGCCTTAAATCGTGCGTTATCGCGTTCGCCGCGGCGGCGAGTTCGTCCGTCCACTCGGAGTAAGTTTCGTCGCTTTGACTGTCCGCATAAATATAGAAACAATCCCCCGCGAACCTGCACGCTAATCCGCCCGCTTCTTTCGCGAGGTCTTTTATCTTCGAGGCTATGCCGACGAGAACCGCGTCGCCGCACGCCCTGCCTTTAAGTTCGTTTATAAGGTGCAATTTATTGACGTTCACGACTATCGCGTCCGTTTTTCCGTCGCTGACGAAACGCTTGTATCTGTCGGCGTGAATAAAGAAAAATTCCTTTATGTACAGTCCCGTAAGGGGATCGGTCTCGGTGGAATTGAGGATATACCTGTCTTCGGCGAGTTCGATGGATCTCGATATCCTCGCGAGGATAACGTCGGGAATATCGTACGGTTTCGGAATAAAATCCACCGCGCCGAGTTTAAGACTTTCCACTTCCGCGTTTTTTTCGGACGTGAGTACGATGACCGGTATTCTTTTCAGCGCGGGATCGCGCTTTAACGTCTTTAATACCTCGTATCCGTCGATCTCCGGCATTAAAAGATCGAGCAGGATAAGCGATAAGACGTTTCTTTTTTCGTTTATGATTTCAAGCGCGACGCGCCCGTTTTCCGCGTAAATAACGTCGTATTCGCCGCCGACCATAAAACCGAGAATTTCTCTGTTTATTTCCTCGTCGTCAACGATGAGTACAGTCCTTCTTATGCTCTTTTCTCTCTCATCGACTATGTTTTTCATTTCCGATCCTTCTTGTCTCCGCAGTCTATTATAGTTGATCGCCGCGAAAAAGTCAATCCATTTCACGCGCAAACGAAAGGGCGTAATCCCCTTCGGTTTTTACCGCCTCGAATATTCTGTCCGAATATCGCTCTACGTTTTTCGTTATTCCTGCGCCGTGGACGCACTCGCCCGAAACCGGCCAGTATATCTTCGCGGTGGTGAGTTTTATCGCCTCGCCCGTCGCGAAGTTTTCAAACGTGGTCTGCATTATCCCCTTTCCGTAAGTGCGGTACGCGCCGTAATACTCGCTTTCTTCCAACACTACGCTCACGATTTTTTTCGCGTCGTAATCGAGCGCCGCGCCGATAAACGCCTCGGACGCCGAAGCCGTGCCGTCGTTTGCGAGTATGACTATTTTCTCGAAACCGTAAGAGGAATAATCGACTGATTCCGATCTGAACTTCTGCTCCGAGCCGTCTTTGAACCTCGCCAGAGACACCAACGGACGAGAGCCCGCCGCCGCGTCTATAAAATGCGGGACGACGGCTTGCATTATATCCATATATCCCCCGCCGTTGTTCCTCAAATCGAGTATCAATTTCGTATTTCCCGCCGCTCTGAACTTTCCGAGCGCGGTCTTTACCTGATACGCCGAACCGTATTTGCCGCCGCCGACGCCGTTGAACGCGACGTACTTTAAATACGCGGTCTTGTCCGCGAGGGCGAAAACGGGATCGGATATTCTATTCAATCCGAGTTCCCCGTCCGCGTCCGTGAATTTGTATCTGCCGTCCGCGTCCTCGTAGAGAACGTAGGTTTCCCTGTATTCCTCTTTGGATACCGAAAATTCCTTTTCTTCTTCGCCGTACCGTATCTTCAAACCGAATTTTTCGCCCGCCGCGTAACCGTCCAGAGCGACCGAAAAACCGTTGAAATCCGAAACGGGAAGATATCCGCCATCCTTTTTTCCGACGGCGACGACGACGCCGCCCGCCGTTATCCCCGCTTTGTCGGACGGGGAATTGTACTTCACTTCGACGACGGTAAGGTCTCCGCCCGTAAAGGTGAGACCTATCCCCGCTCTTATTCCCTGCGCGCTCTTTTCGATTATCGCGTAGTCCTCTTTCGAGTAGTACTGCGAATAAATATCCTTCGACAAAAGCCCGTTCGCCATCAGGGACACGTAATCGTCGTCCTCTTCGAGGTAGTACTTTTTATAGTGCCTCAATATGAAATCGAGCGAGGCGTAATCGGGCGTGGTGATATTCCTCAAAAAATATCCCCCGAAAAAACAGCCTGCGCCGAATATCGCCGCCGAGATAGCGGCTATCGTAATTATTATCCGCCTTTTCATAATTATATCAAGACAAAAGTCTGTAAAGTATCAAAATCAATCTGAAAGTCGTCGCGTCCTGAAATTTCCTCACGTCGAGCCCCGTCGCCTGTTCGATCTTGTCGAGCCTGTACATAAGAGTGTTCCTGTGCATATACAGTTTTCTCGACGTCTCGGACACGTTGAGATCCGATTGCAGAAACTCTTCCGCCGTTTCCACCATATCGGGATCTTCGAGCAATTCTTTCGCGCTGTCGTCGGTCAGAAAATCGAAGTATTCGCGCAGTTTATAGCGCGGCAACTCTTCGAGCATTTTCACGAGTATGAATTCTTTATACGTCGAAACGGAAGTCTTGCCCTCGAACACGTTGTTCATACGGAGAGCCGTCGCCGCCTGCGAATAGGACGTCGCCGCCTCGGAAAATCCCTTTACTTCGTTTCCGACGCCCACGCTTATCTTTATTCCGAGTTCCTCTTCGACCGACCGCACGAGCAGAAACGCGTAATCGGTCAGAGTCTGCGAATCCGCTTCCCTCTCGCCGCCTTCGCGGAATCTCACGTGCGCGCAAGTGAAATCGTCGGTCATAACCGACAAGTCGCACGGGCTGTTTTTGAAATTTTCGAGGAAGTTTACCACTTCCGCCGCGCGCCCGTCCGCCGAGTAAACGACGTAAACCGCGCAGGCGTAATCGGGCACGGAATATTTTTTGACGAATTTCCCGACCTCGTTTTCGTCGCTTTCGCCGAGAAGAACGCTTTTGAGCGCGTCTTTCTTGCTCGCAGGCTGTTCCTTTATCGCGCCGCTGCCGAGCACCGCCGCGCAAAGAGCCGCGAACGCCTTGTCCGAATCGCTCACGCCGTCTATATATCCCACGTAATCGACAGAACCGTATCTGAACGGAAAATAAGTCTTGTTTTTTACTTTGTAAGAGGATATTCTCTTCAATTCCCCGTCGATGGCGTCGGCAAGACCTTCCTGCCCTGCCGAACAGTATTCCATATCTTTGGTATATACGACGACTTTCTTCCCCGTCTTTTCCCTTATAAGCGCCGCCGCCTTTTCAACTTCTCTGTTCATCGTTTTTTCTTCCCGTCCTTCACGCCGCAAAAGCGAGCAATATCGTCAAGAGCCTTTTCCGCCTCGCCGCGACCGTAGTCTTTCGTAAAATATTCCGTCCTGTAACGGTAAAAAGCGTTGAACGCCTCTTCCGTCGCCAAATCGAATCCGTAAGTCCTTTTTTTAAAACGGAAACCGTCTTTTTCCCTGTCGAAAAGCGAAAGTATCCTGTCGTACTTCACGCCTTTTTCTTCAAGTTCCCCTTTAACCGCCGCCGAAAGTTCCGAAAGCGCGAAAAACAAAAATTTGCCGCACTCTTCGCCCCCGAAACTCCTTATAAGTTCCGCCGACGCGGTATAGCCGTCGGTTATGTCTTTTAAAGGAGCAAATCCGTAAGCGCGCTCTATAAGTCTGCCTATAAGTCCCTTATCCCGCGATATCGCCGCCGCGACCGCCACGGCGTAGAGTTTTTCTCCGCCGCCCGCGACGAGCGTCGCCCCTCTCCTTACTTTGACCGCGAGTTTTTCGCCGCCGAGAGAAAAAACCGTTCCGTCGGGATAATCCTTCCATTCCGCTTTCGGCGCTTGCGCGTGGACGTATTCGCATATTTCTTTATACGCGTCCTCGCCCGAAACTTTCAGAAATCTTCCCGAAACGGGCATTTCCCTGCCCTCGAAAAGCGCGGCTTTCGCGAGCGAATCGACCTCTTCGTTATAGAGGTTGTTGCTGTGTCCTTTCACCTTTACGAATTCGACGGTAAGCGCGCCCGAATACTTTGAAAATTCGGAAACGTAATACGCCGCGACCGGACTTTTTGCCGCCCACTCGCCTTTCGCCCATTTGGAAAGACCTTCGTAATCGTGATAAATTTTCAGATTGTAAAAACCGTTTACGACCGCCCATTTCGCCGCGGCGAGCGCGCCGAGGACTTCTCCCGCGACGTTCCTCGACGGTAAAAATCCTTCTTCTTCGCCTTTGCCGCAGAATTCTTCCTTTCCCCCGTCGGGCGAAAAAGCGACCACGCCGTAAGAATAGCCGTTTACGCCGTCCTCGAAACTCCCGTCCGTATAACAGACGGCGTAACCGCTTTTTAAATCGTTTTCTATCGACGCGTTATAATAGTCCTCGCCTTTAAGAAACGCACGCGCCTCTTCCTCGGTCGAAAAGGATTTGTATTTATATCCCTTTTTGCCTTCGAGAAAGGCTTTGCAGTCCTCCCAAGAGCGGAATATCGAATTTTCTTCGCCCTTTGCGGCGTAATACTTTGACATATTATTCTATACCTTATAGATAGTATTCTACCATAAAAGGGCGAATTTTACAAGCGATTGAAAAAATACTCGCGGTTTTTTTGCCGAAAAAGCAAAAAGCCCTCTTTGTCGGAAGGGCTTTGCGGAATTATTTCCCGAAAATCAAGCGGAATTTATTCCCGCCCTTTTTCGGTATTTCATACTTCTCGTCGAGTTCCGGTCCGCACGAGTGCGATCCTACGCCGCGCATCGCGATATCGAGACATACCACGGTGAAATCGTTGTCTTTGAGTTCGAAATCGTGTTTGGTTTCGCGAAGTTGCTCTGTGGTAAAGGGATTTACCGAGAACGAGAACGGTTTTTCCGCGGTGACGGTAAAGCAGTCTTTCACGCAGAGGTATTCCGTGCCGTAATGACTTCCCGATTCCTGCGGGCGGACGTATCCCCTGTCGTAGTTTTCGTCCGCGTCGCTCTCGTAATATCCGAATTCCGCCGCCGCGCGTTTATCGACGTAACTCTCGTTCGGTCCGAAA
>CADBSX010000007.1 GCA_902797515.1 uncultured Eubacteriales bacterium
AAAAAATAATTTGGTGTAAAATAAGAGAGGTTAAAAAATGGACCGTAAAAGCGTCTGGTCGGAAATAGGCGAAAAGACGGGCTCGGAATATTACGAGAATTTCCCGCTCGCGTGCAAATGCACTTACGGAACGGGCGGCAAGGCGGATTGTTTCTTTACGCCCGACTGCGCGGAAAAGGCGATATCGCTTGTAAAAGAACTGAAAGACAGAGGTATTCCATACGTATTTTTAGGCGCGGGATCGAACGTTCTTATATCCGACGACGGTTACAGGGGCGCGGTGGTGTCGTCCGAAAAACTGAAAGGGATTTCGGTCAAAGCCGATCTCGTCACCGCGGGCGCGGGCGAAAAACTCGAAAATCTCGTGAGGCAATCGCTGTATAACAGTCTCGGCGGGATAGAGTTTTTGAGCGGAATACCTGCGAGCGTCGGCGGCGCGGTCGCGATGAACGCGGGCTGTTTCGGAAAAAACGCGGGCGACTTCGTTTCTTACGTCGTTTCGACGGACGGAATAAAGAGCCGCGCGGACTGCGGTTTCGATTACAGGACGAGCGTTTTCAAAAGGGAAAAGATAGGTATAATAGCGGTCTGTTTCGCGCTTGAAAACGTCGAGTTCGAGCAGTCCGAGAGCAAAGTGGAATATTTCAGAGGTCTGCGAAGAAACAAGCATCCGAAAGGAAGATCCTGCGGCAGCGTGTTCAAAAACGACGGATATTTCGCGGGCAAGATAATAGAGAGTTGCGGCTTGAAAGGCTTTCGCATAGGCGGGGCGAAAATATCCGAAAAACACGCGAATTTTATCGTCGCGGACGAAAACGCGACGAGCGCGGACGTTTTCGGGCTTATAAATTACGCAAAGAAAAAAGCGGAAGAAATTTGCGGCGTGAAACTTACCGAAGAAGTCGAATATATCGGCGAATTCTGATTTGAGTTCCCGTCGGCTCCGCGTTCGTTTTTAATTCGGAATATGATAAACTTCGATCTGCATACGCATACCGTGTGGAGTCACGGCAAAGGAACAATAGAAGAAAACGCCGCGGAAGCGGCAAAAAAGGGGCTTAAAGGTATCGCGATAACCGATCACGGATTTTCGCATCCCGCATTCGGAATGCGCAGACGCCATCTCGACGAAATGAAAAGAGAGTGCGTTCTCGCGAGCGAAAAACACGGCGTGGACGTGCTTTTAGGCATAGAATCCAATCTTCGAGGCGAAGACGGCACGATTGACGTTAAACCTAAAGACTACGAAAAACTCGACGTTATCCTCGCCGGCGTCCATCGTTTTATTTATTATAAGTATTTCAGGGATTTTACGAGGCTTTTAGGACAGAATATTTTTTATAACGTGACGGGACTGAAACCTACGAAAAAACTGATAGCGTATAACACCAAATGTTACGTGAACGCCATAAAACACAATCCTATCGACGTGATAACGCACGTCGGATTTCTGTGTTTCTGCGATCCGGTGGAAGTCGCGAAAGTCGCGGCGGATTACGGCACGTATATAGAGATAAACACCAAAAAGACGCACCTTACGGACGAGCAGTGGGAAAAAGTAATAGAAACGGGCGTCGATTTCGTGGTTGACAGCGACGCACACTCGGTGGAAAGAGTCGGCGACAGCGCGCTCGCGGAAGAACTCTTTAAAAGAGTGAAATTTCCGATGGACAGGATAAAGAATATAAACGGACAAGTTCCCGAACTTCGGTTCGCGGCTTATAAAAAAGAACACGGGATAGGTTAAAGAAATGAACGGTATATCGGGAAAAATGTATAAAATCGGCAAGGCGGTAAACGTCGTGCTTATCGCGGCGGCGGCGATACTCGTCCTTTTAGGCGTTTCGTTCAGCACGAATTATTCCGCGTTCAAAAATCTCAAAGTCGCGGACGCGCGCGCTCTCGGCTCGGCGTTTCTGATAGCGGGGATAATATATCTCGCGATCTCGATAGCGGCGCTGATAGTCGCGAGGCATTTAGAGAGGAAGATGTCGGAATTTACCGAAAATTACGGCGTGCATATCGGGATGATCGCGACGGGCATAATAAGCGTTAATTTATTTTATCTGTTCGGGGGGATCTTCGGTTGGGCGTTTGAAAAGAACGGCCGTAAAAAGTTGGCGGAAGAAGAGGAAAACAAAGGCGATATCGCTTGATAAAGAGGGAAGAAAATACTATAATATACGAGTAAAAAAGTATAATAAAAATACGCACCCGTAGTTCAGTTGGATAGAATGTCAGATTCCGATTCTGAAGGTCGCAGGTTCGACTCCTGTCGGGTGTACCAAACGATAA
>CADBSX010000008.1 GCA_902797515.1 uncultured Eubacteriales bacterium
AGTTGGTCTTACAGCCTATGAAAAATGCCGAAAAAGTCAGGCGTTTCCTCGTGGAAAACGGATACTCGGTAAAGAGGGATTACACTTTTTCGGACGGGAAATATTACGATATAATAAAAGCCGAAAAGGGAAGCGACCGCTATTCCGAAAAGGAATTCGTTTACGGGCGGGATAATCTCGCCGAAAAGGGAACGGCGTTCAGGGAAAAATACGGAAAACTTTTAGCCGCGCTCGAAAAAAATCTTGATTCGGCGAAAGGAAAAGAAAAGGAAGAGATCGGAAGGAAAATTTCCGAGATCGGGGAATTGCTCAAATGAAATTCGGGGATTTGTACGCTTTAATGGAAGAACGCGCGCCGAAAGAACTTTCGGATAAACTCCGCGAGAAAGACGGCTTGTACGACAACAGCGGAATTATCGCGCCTACCGACGCGGATATAAAGAAAGTTTTATTCTGCCTCGATCTCACGGTAAAAAGCGCGCGTTTCGCCGCCGAAAACGGTTGCGGGGCGATAATTACGCATCATCCCGCCATATACAAGCCGATAAAGAATCTGAAGTCGGAAGATCCTCTGTTTTTTTGCGTGAAAAACGGGATAGGCGTTATATCGGCGCATTTAAATCTCGACTGCGCTGAACGCGGGACGGATTATTATCTTGCGGCAGGGCTCGGCGGAGAGATAGCGGATATATACGAAAATTTCGGCGACGGCACGGGATACGGCAGGCTCGTTCTCACGGGCGGAAAGACGGCGCGGGAAATTTCGGAAAACTATAAAAAGGTTTTCGGGACGGACAAGGCGTATTTATACGGCGATCCCGAAAGAAAGATAAATTCGCTCGTTTCCCTTTGCGGCGCGGGAGCGGACGACGGAGCGATAGAATACGCGCTCGGAAAACGCGCGGATATGATAGTTTCCGCGGATATAAGTCATCACGTTCTTCTTCCCGCTCTCGAAAGCGGACTTTGCGTTTTATCTTGCACGCATTACGGAACGGAAAACTACGGTATGAAAAAGTTTGCGGAAGATTTCGCAAGGGATTACGAAACGTATATCAAAACAATATATTTCGACGACGAGCGTTTCGCTTAAAGTCGGAAAAGGAGACTTTTATGTTAGAAAATTTGCTTAAATATCAGGAGATCGACGAGGAACTCCGCAAGACGGAAGTCGAACTCGCGCAGAGCGAGGTCAGAAAAAAGGCTGCGTCGGCGTCCGCTTTTTTAAAAGCGGTAAACGATAACGTCACTAAACTCGACAACCGCGCGGAAATGCTCGTAAAACAATACGACGCAATGAATAAAACGGTCGGCGAACTTACCGAACAACTGAAAGATTACGACGATATAGTCTGCGAAGATTCGGACGAACTCGCGTATATAAAGAAAAAAGCGGGCGAACTTGCCGACAGAATATTCGCGCTTTCGAGCGACCTCGAAAGCGTTACCGCAGAAATAAATTCCATACTTAAAGAGTATTCTTCGCTCGCGGTAAAGACGAAAGAGGCGAAAGCGCAATACGTCGAATATTTGCCGAAATACAACGAACTCAAAAAACAAAAGGACGAAGAGACGGCTGAAATTAAGAAAAAACTCGCCGAAGTCGGAAAAACCGTCCCGAAAGAACTGCTCGAAAAATATTTGCAGAAGAGGAAAGATAAGATTTTCCCCGTTTTAAACGAGGCGAGAGTGGTTTCGAAGCACGCGTACTGCCGATGCGGAACGGGACTTCCGGACGCCGATTACAATTATCTTAAAGGCGGCGAGATAGTCGAGTGCGAGAGTTGTCACAGAATGCTTTATCTGAAATAATAAAAGGCGATACGGGGAAAATATGAAACTCAACTATAAAAAGACGATATTCGTTGGATTCGCGTTCTTTCTGATTTGCGCTTTCTGGCAGGCTTACGACAATATAGTTCCTATGATGCTCGTCAACAAATTCGGGCTCAATCAGACCGCTTCGGGCGTTATTATGTCGCTCGACAACATAATA
This sequence comes from uncultured Eubacteriales bacterium, assembly GCA_902797515.1. Taxonomy (GTDB): domain Bacteria; phylum Bacillota; class Clostridia; order Christensenellales; family Borkfalkiaceae; genus UBA10281. Next base: position 1,997 of record CADBSX010000008.1, read on the forward strand.
GCGCTCTTTATGTTGCCGCTTTTCGGCTCTCTGTCGGATAAGACGAAAACGAAATTCGGCAGAAGGACGCCTTACATAGTTCTCGGAACGGCGGTCGCGGTCTGTTCGTTTTTTTGCCTGACTTTCGCCGATAACGCGCAACTCGCGAAATTCAACGAAACGAGGGGCGAGGCGTTTTATTCGGAACTCTTCGAAGAGGATTTTCGCGTTACGAACGCCGAATACAGCGTGATATTCAATTCGGGCGCGGAAAAGACTTACGGCGTAAAAGATTACGCCGCCATGGTCGTAAAAAACAAGAAATACGACGAATTGTCGGACGCTGAAAAAGCGGAAGTGAAGTCGTGGTACGCCTCTATCAATAAGGAATATTCGGAGAGCGAAAAACACGACGCGCCCGAAACGGGATACGTTTACGTCGGAAACAGATATTACACGCTTACGCCGACGGAGAGGGACGGAAAAATTGTTTTCGTATATATGCAGGGCGACGTCGAGACCGTAGCGGCGAAATCGGACGTAAAAAACGCTTATACCAACCTCGTAACTCCCGCGATATCTTCTTACGCGTGGAATAAAACGAAGTCGGAGCCGTTCGCTTTCATCGCATTCGGCGGACTTCTGCTTTTAACTCTTCTCGCGATGGCGACTTTCCGTTCGCCCGCGGTCGCGCTTATGCCCGACGTCACGGTCAAACCTCTTCGTTCGCAGGCAAACGCGATCATAAACCTTATGGGAACGGTCGGCGGCATGCTCGTACTCGTCCTCGGCATGGTGTTCAAAACGGGCAAAACTTTCAACCAACTTATGAGTTATACTTTCTATATAGGCGCGGTCTGTATTTTAATGATAGTCGGACTTTTGCTTTTTATCTGGAAAGTACGCGAGCCCGCTTGGTCGGAAGAAATGGAAAAAGAGTCCGTAACTCTTGAAAACGAGAAGGACGGTGAAGTTTCCGCGTCGGGCGGAAAACTCGGCAAAGGGGAACTTAAAAGTCTTATACTTATCCTCTGTTCGGTCGCTCTTTGGTATATAGGTTATAACGCGGTAACTTCCAAATATTCGCTCTACGCGACCAACGTTCTGCATAAAGATTACAATACCACTCTTCTTATAGCGCAGGCTGCGGCGATAGCGTCCTATCTTCCCGTCGGCTTTATCGCCTCGAAAATAGGCAGAAAGAAGAGTATTCTCGCGGGCGTTATAATGCTTACCGCGGCGTTTTTCGGCGCGACGTTTATGACCGCGTCGTCCTCTATAATCGTTCTCGACGTGTTGTTCGCGCTGGCGGGAATAGGCTGGGCGACGATAAACGTCAACTCTTTCCCGATGGTGGTCGAACTCGCGAGCGGCGGAAACGTAGGGAAATTTACGGGATACTATTATACTGCGAGCATGGCGGCACAGATTGCCACGCCCGTGCTTTCCGGAGTTCTTATGGACGTGATGGGAAGTATGAAACCGCTTTTTTATTACGCGGCGTTTTTCGCTGCGGCGGCGTTCGTCACTATGATATTCGTAAGACACGGCGATTCAAAGCCCGAAAAAAAGAAAAATGCGATAGAGAATTTCGACGCGGGCGATTAAAAAAATTATAATTATGATAATGTGCGATTTTTATTCTTTGTGGAAACAATTCGATTATAATTTGCAAAAAACGAAAAATAATTTTAAAGATGAAAATTTCTTTTGGATGGAAGAGCATTATAAGGATTTGTTACGTGTATCAGTGGGTATTGATTCGGTAATTAATTATTTTTACGAAAAATATCATTTAGATAGTTACTTTATTAAATCTGTATTTCACCCTAAATGTAAGCTCTTAATTTTTGACGAAAAAAAGCAAGAAGAATATTTAGATTATTATATTAAATTTTTTGGCAATATCGATATTTTTTTAAAATTCGTTAATCGTGAATGTTATAAATTGTTTTTTTGTGGGATACGTTCTAAAAGCATTTTTGACTATAAACAAAAAGAACTAATTAATAGTCAACTTGAGCTTGCGATGTCTATATTTCACATTGATAAGAAAAAAACGATTATTTTGTCATTATTTTCAAGTCGTTTCTTATTTGAAAATATTAAGCGTACAATTAAAAATTTAACTGATTTTGCATCAGAATTAAAAGTTGAATTAAATGTTTTTTTGGATTATGCAATAAAATATCC
>CADBSX010000009.1 GCA_902797515.1 uncultured Eubacteriales bacterium
GCGGGATTTGTAACGGATTTCAGGCGCTTATTAAACTCGGGCTCGTTCCTTTCGGCGATATAGTCGATACGGACGAAAACTGTCCGACGCTCACTTTCAACAAGATAGCGCGGCACCAGTCGAAACTCGTGAGAATAAGAGTTTCGTCGAATAAATCCCCGTGGCTTAAAAATACGGAAGTCGGCGACGTCTATACCGTTCCCGTATCTCACGGCGAAGGCAGATTTTACGCTAGCGACGAGGTTATAAAAAGACTTGCGGAAAACGGTCAGATCGCGACGCAGTACGTCGATTTGGTCGGGAACGCGACGGAAGATATAAGGTATAATCCTAACGGCTCGGCTTTCGCCATAGAGGGCATTACGTCCCCCGACGGAAGAGTTTTCGGAAAAATGGGACACAGCGAGAGAACGGGCGACGGGCTTTATAAAAACGTCGAGGGAAACTACGATATGAAAATGTTCAAGTCCGCGGTGGAATATTTTACCAAATAGAAAAGGGAGTAAGTTATTATGTGGTACGGAAAAAACAAAGCGATAACTTTCAGTTTCGACGACGGCGTTACGCAGGATATCAGGGCGATAGAGATACTCGACAAATACGGTTTAAAAGCGACTTTCAATTTGAATTCGTCTCTTTTAGGCTTAAAAAGCTCGCTTGTAAGGAACGGCAGAGAAGTCAGACACGATAAGATTTCCCCGTCGGAAGTAAGGGCGGTTTACGCAGGGCACGAAGTCGCCGTTCACACTCTCACGCATCCTAATCTTACGGAACAATCGGAAGAAACGATAGTCCATCAGGTCGAGAGAGACAGACTCACGCTCGAAGACCTTACGGGAAGGGAAGTAGTCGGCATGGCTTATCCTTGCGGCGGCGTGAACAACGACGACCGCGTCGCGGAAATAATAAAGAGAAGGACGGGCGTGAAGTATTCGAGAACGATAACTTCCTCTCACGATTTCGCGCCGCAAAAAAATCTTTTCAGGTTTAATCCGACCGTCTATTATATCGAGGACGATTTGTTCCCCCTTGCCGAAAAGTTTTTGGCTGAAAAGGATGACGAGCCGAAGATATTGTACGTATGGGGGCATACTTACGAGATGGACGCGGAATATATAAGTTGGGAAAAATTCGAGAGTTTCTGTCAACTCGTTTCGGGCAAAAAAGATATCTTTTACGGCACGAACAGAGAGATCTTATTATAAATATAAAAAGGATCGAAGATATGAAAAAAGATTTCAGAGCGAAAAAATGGAAAGAATTCGTTCCGATTCCCGTTTTTGACGAACGTCCCGAATTTACCGAATTTTATAAAAAGGCGTGGGAAATCGCGAGGGCGCACGTAAAAGAAGTGAAAGGCATGCCGCAGACTCCTTATATGGACGAGGCTTTCTGCGATACGCAGATCTGGATATGGGATTCGTGCTTTATGTCCCTTTTCTGCAAATTCGCGCAGGAAGTTTTCCCCGGCGTCGAAACGCTTGAAAATTTTTACGAGGCGTTGTACGGCGGCAAGAGTTTAGGCGAAGTGATACCGACCGAAAACGAGCCGGCGTGGACGGGAGCCGTCGCGGGCAAGCCAAAAAGAGTGGATATACACATTGCCGACAATCCGCCGCTGTTTGCTTGGGCGGAATACGAAAACGCGCTTTACAGCGGAGACGTTGAGCGACTGAAAAAATTATTATACGAAAAGAAATTTCTTCAAAAGCATTACGAGTGGATAGAAAATCTTCGCGAAAACACGAAGATAAACGGCGTTTTATGCGAAACGTGCCTTAAAAAAACCGAACTCGGCTATAAATGGGAAGGCGGAAGGTCGGGCATGGACAACACGCCGAGGGGCAGGAAAGGCGAAAAGGCGAACGAAGACCGTCCGAACGATCCCGATATGCTGTGGATAGACGCAATCTGCCAGCAGGCTTTGACGGCAAAGAAGTTGTCTGAAACGTTCCGTATATTAAACGATAAAGAAAACGCGGAAGTTTGGGAAAAGAATTACGAAGAGAAAAAGCGGATAGTCAACGACAATTACTGGGACGAAAAGGATAAATTCTATTACGATATAGACTGCAAAGACGGGCATTTCATAAAAGTTCCGTCGATTGCGTCGTTCTGGACCATGACCGCCGGCATAGCGACGAAAGAGAGGGCGAAAGCGTTGGCGGGATATCTTACCGATCCCGAAATGTTCGGCGGAAACGTGCCGTTTACGACGGTGGCGAGAAAAGACGCCGACTTTGTTCCCGAAGGACGGTACTGGCGCGGGAGCGTATGGCTTCCGACGGCATACGCGGCTCTTAAAGGACTTGCCGACTACGGATATGTCGAAGAGGCGCGCGAAACGGGAAAGGCTCTTCTCGAACATATGTACAGGACTTATACGGAATACGAGCCGCACACGATATGGGAGTGCTATTCGCCGACGGAATATAAGCCCGCTACGCAGACGGACAACGTGACGATAGTCCGTCCGAATTTCTGCGGCTGGTCGGCGTTAGGTCCTATTGCCGTCTATATCGAGTACGTTTTGGGCTTTTATAAGGTGAACGCGTTTGAAAATTCGGTAAAGTGGGCGAAACCTGACGTAAAAGGGAAAGTCGGCGTTAAAAATTTCCGTTTCGGCGACGTCGTAACGGATATAATCGCGGACGGAAACAAGTGCTTTGTCGTATCGAACGGCGAATACGCGCTCGAAATAAACGGCAAAGAATATAAAATCGAAAAAGGCGAACAGGAACTTACGCTCTGATCGAAATATATTAAAGCCGCGCCCTGTCGGGCGCGGCTTTCATATTTAAGATTTTATTGCGGAAATATTTAGGCGTGACGTTATTTTCTTATAATTCCGTATTTTTGAAAACTTTTTCCGCCGGTTTTCCTGAAATGGTAAATCCGCCGTCGCCCGCGGGATCTTCGTGATAATGCGGGCGGTATTGAGTTTCGTCCCACTTCCACCAACAAAGCCCCATCCAGAACGGAACTTCTTTAAAGACGTCGAAAGACGCCGCCATGAAATTCGCCTGTTCTTCGCCGTCGTATCTCGCGCGGAAAGTGATATTGTAAGGCTCTTGGATACAGCCGTGGACGGACCTTACGCCGTATTCGGTAAACAGAATCGGCTTATTGTAAAAACGAGAGCAGATGTCCCTTATTTTCTGTCTTTTTTCCAAAAGGAACTCGAACATTTCTTCTTTTGAGTAATCGGGATTGTTCTGCGGATCGGCGCAGTGGTCTTTCGGACAGGCGTTCGGATAATAACTGTAAGACAGAAAATCGAGTTCTTTAAACCACGTCAGAGGAAACAGCCGCCGCGAAACGAAAGTAAATTCGTAAGTTATCGCGCCCCCGTAAACTTTACGCACCTCTTTTATAAGGTCGCGCCAATAATCGTCGAGCATTTCCACTTGGCGAAGTTCCGCGCCCGTCATAAACGCCTCCGCGCGCATCTTTTCGGCGAGACGGGCGCAATAGACTATGCATTTTTTATAACTGTCGAACCACTGCTTTCTGTAATCCACGCGAACGCCCTCTATCTGATTGCCCGTTTCGGGCGGCGCGACGTTGCACATAGGCTGACCGTCGAAACAGGTCATGCACGGTTTGAAAATTACCATTATGCCTTGCTCGTGTAAGAGGTTCGCCATCTCTATCAGTTCGTCCTCTCCCGCGCTGTACTCGAAATCGAGATAGAGTTTCGTCGAATAATAAGCGTCCTGACAAATGTTGAGATTTAACGTAACGCAGTTGACGCCCGTTTCCTTCATAAGAGCGGGCTGTTTTTTTACGTCCTCGCGCTCGTAATATCCGCGCTTGCTTAAAAAACCGAAATTCATGCCTTTTATCCGATTGTTGAAAAAGGGCGAGTCTTTGAATTTTTCAGGGACATTTACTTCTTTATCGTACATTTTTCCACCTCACGTGAGATTTTACCGTTTCCGCCGAAGGCTCTTTCGCGCTCCACATGTATCCGCCCGTATAAACGACAGTAGGAAGGGCGGTTTCCGGCTTGTGCCAAGTGGTCTGGATAATTCCGAGACTGTTATGTTTAAGACACTGTTCGACCATGTTTTTAGCCCCGTCTTTATTTATCCACGGGGAATAAGCCGTTTCAAAACCTTTATCCTCAAAATAGGTTATGTCTTTCCACTCGCCGTTTCCTATATCGTTATGCGTCCATATGTTCATTAAAATATCTTTCGGCAGCCTGTCCGCCGTTCCTTCCGAACACTTCCAGTATTTGACGTCAATAGAAGAATAGAGCATATCCGCCCACATCGCCATACGCGCTCCGCGTTTTTCAAGTTCGTCGCGCAAAAATTTCAGGTGATTTACGAACAGATCGTCGGCGGGCAGAACTCTCTCTTCTTCCGAAGAGCCGAAACCGAAACACTTATCGCACGAGCAGTGAAATAAGGGGGGATTTCGGAAAGTCTTTACGAGGTCGTCCATAATATCTCGCATGAACGCCTTCGTGTCCTCTCTCGTCGTCGCGAAACACCAGCCTCCCGGGATATACATATCAGAGAGATCGGGACATTGATCCAAAACCACGTGCCGACGGGAAGTTATTCTGCTCCATCCCGCGTGGCTCGTAAGATTCTGACACGGTATCGCGGTCATATGCAAATCGTCTATTATAAACGAGATAAGTTTTTCGACGCTTTCGCGGGAGTGACAATTCCGCCAATGCGCGTATTCGCGTTTTTCATACGGGAACATCCCCCAGAATTCGAGAATTACGGAGTTATATCCGGAAAGAGCCGCCGTTTCTATTCTGCGGCGAACGCTCGATATGTTCGTATCTTCTTTTTGAGTTCCGTCGTCGGGATCGAATAAACACATATGGACGGCGCGGAGTTTTATTTTTGGAACGTATCGGAATTCCCCTACTGGAAAATATCCGGTTTTGCCCCGCGACGCGTACATATCTATAAGCATTTTCACGCCGTTGGATATCTCGTCGGAAGTTCGTCCCGAAACGGTTATCCCGCCGTTTCCTATTTCTATTACCGTTTCGTGTTCTTTGCAATCGGTTTTCGGCGGATTGCCGTTGCCTATCGAAAGGTACAAAATACCGTTTTCAAAGGTCGTTTCCGCTTTTTTTATTCCCATAAGGGAAAGCAAATAGTCGTATTTTCTGTCTTTAACGTTCGTTTTCGCGAGGTTTAAGCCGTTTATTTTTTCAAATCCGCGATAATTTTTCGATTTATCGGGCTTTAACAGCAAATCGTCCATTTTCTGATACTCCTTTTCCTACGTATAGAATACCATAACGGGGCTTATAAATCAACCGTTAATTCGCGTTAAAAGGTTCGATTTTCGCTACTGACGTAAATTGCGTTTGATTATTTTGAAAATATATGCTAAAATGATTATATGTTCAGTCAGGAAAGATTTAAATTCGAGATATTGTCCGTACTCTCAATGAAATTTGCCCCGTCCGTCCGCGTTTCGCTGCCGAGAAGTTATAACGTGTTGGTTTTCAGGCGGCGCGGAGACGCGGAACTTTACGGCGAGGAAAGCGAAACCGTAAAACTGCGCGCGAACGACGTTACTTTCGTCCCGCCGAATTATAAATACAAGATAAATTCTCTCACAAGCGAAGAAGTGACGGTAATACATTTTAAGGCGGATATAAAAAACGGAAAAGAGTTCAAAAATCTTCACTCGGTAAATCCCGCCCGCTTTGAATATCTTTTTGAAAAAGCGCTGTCGTGTTGGAATAAAAAGCCGCTCGGTTTCGCGTATATTCTCGACTCGGTTTTCTGCTCGATACTCGCGGAACTCGAAATACAATGCGCGGAAGAATATTCGACTTCGGTCGAAATAAACGTCAGAAAAGCGATAGACGAAATGCGTATGTCTTTATCCGACGCGGATCTTACCGTTGAAAGAGCGGCGAAGTTATCGGGATACAGTTCCTCGTATTTCCGCAGAATATTCAGACAAATCACCGGACAAACGCCGCGGGCGTATCTGATAAGCATCAGGATCGAACGCGCGAAAACTCTTCTCGAATCGGGATATTACAACGTAGAGCAGGCGTCCGCGCTTTGCGGATTCGATTCCCCGAAGTATTTTTCGACTTCTTTTAAAAAGGCGGTAGGCGTTTTCCCCTCGTCGCTGATACCGAAACGGTGAATTTTAAATTATAAAATATTACGAAGAACGCTCCGAGCGTTCTTTTTTATTTTATACGTCTATTATACGTCGTTTTTTCCCCGTTGTCAAAGAATATCGCTTTATCCGTTCTTTAAACGGCTGCGGAATTCAAACGATAACCGAATATAAATAATTTAGCAAAAAATTTGTAAATAAAATATAATAATTACGAAATATATTATAATTTTTTAGAAAAATTTTTCAAATGTAAACAGAAGTTTACAGTTAATTGTTGATTAAAAGTTGACAACTAATGCCTTTTAATGATATACTTTGTGCGTTTTCAATTGAAAGCAACCGTTAGTTGCAAATAATATAAATAAATTTCGGGAGGATCGGTCGGACGTCGATAAAAGAAATAATAACGTTTGGCTGAAATAATGCTGATATGACTATAGGTGAAAAGATAATCCATTTAAGGATAGCGAACGGCGTATCGCAGGAGAAACTTGCGAAGATATTAAACGTAACGCGACAGTCCGTATCGAAGTGGGAGAGCGACGATTCTCTGCCACAGATAGACAACGTAATAGAGTTATGCAAAATTTTCAACGTTACGGCGGACGAATTGCTGAACAGAAAAATAATTCTGCATAAGAACGCTAAAACCGTTTTGCCTCTAAAAGACGGCGCAGAATTAAAATATTTCGGCACCGACGGTTTCAGAGGAGAGACTAACAAAGATTTAACGGCGGATCACGCCTATAAGATAGGCAGATTTTTAGGTTGGTTTTTTTCGAATCCGAAATACAATAAGCAAAAATTAGGTTATAAGCCGACCGTCGTGATAGGAAAAGACACGAGATTGTCGTCATATATGTTCGAATACTGCGTTGCCGCGGGACTGACGGCGTCGGGCGCAAACGTAAAGTTATTGCACGTAACCACCACGCCGAGCGTTTCGTACGTTATACGGCAAGACTGTTTCGATTGCGGCGTAATGATAACCGCCTCGCATAATCCTTTTTATGACAACGGAATAAAAATCATCAATAGCGACGGCGAAAAAATCGACGACGGTATAGCGAAAGTCATCGAATATTATTTAGACGGCGAATTAAAAAAACTTGATATAAAGGGAAAAGATTTGCCGTTTGCGGAAAGGGAAAACGTCGGATCTATCGAGGACTATTCAAGCGGAAGAAACAGATACATAGGCTATCTTATATCTTTGGCGAAACACTCGTTTAAGGACTATAAAATCGGACTTGATTGCTCGAACGGCGCGTCGTGGATGATAGCGAAATCGGTATTTACCGCTCTCGGCGCGCACGTGAGCGTAATTAACGACGAACCGAACGGGACGAACATAAATAAAGACGCCGGCAGCACGCATATAGAGTTTTTGAAAAAGTTCGTCAGAGAAAACGATCTTGATTTCGGTTTTGCTTTCGACGGTGACGCGGACAGATGTATTGCGGTCGATGAAAACGGAGACGAAGTGGACGGAGATAAAATAATATATATTCTCGCCAAAAAAATGAAAGCGGAAGGCTCGCTTAAAAACAATACCGTAGTGACTACGGTTATGTCCAACAGCGGACTTACGAAAGCATTGAAAGAAATAGGCGTTAAAAACGTTCAGACGGCCGTCGGAGACAGGTTTGTATATGAAAAAATGTTAGAGGAAAACTACGTTTTGGGAGGCGAGCAGTCCGGACACGTAATAATAAGGAAATACGCCACGACGGGGGACGGAATACTTACCGCCATTATGCTCACGGAACAGGTGATCGAAAGTAAGATGAAGTTATCCGAATTGGCTTCAAACGTTACGTTGCTGCCGCAAAAAATGAAAAGCGTGAGAGTAACGGATAAGGCGACGGTGGCAAACGACGAAATCGTTCTCGCGAAATTCAAAGAAATCAACGAAGAGATAGGCGACGACGGCAGGGCGATTTTACGGCAAAGCGGCACCGAACCCGTGATAAGGATAATGATCGAGTGTTCTTCGCTCGAAAAATGCGAAGAATATATTGAAAGGATATTCGCTACAATAAAGAAACGAGGATACGTCTGTGAATAAATACTCTTTAAAATCGGAAGAACTGTTCGACGGAATTCCGAAAAACATTGAAAAATATTTTATCGATACGGATTTTGTTTGGGAAATCTTACCGAAAATAAAAGATATAGTTGACGAGATAATAAGAGAGAACGACGGCGAATACGAAGTTTTATCCGACGGAATTCTGATCGGTAAAAACGTAAAAATCGCCGAAAGCGCTACGATTATTCCGCCGACTATAATCGGCAACGACGTCGAAATACGTCCAAACGCTTATATAAGGGGAAACGTGTATATAGGCGATAAATGCGTGATAGGTAATTCTTCGGAACTGAAAAACTGTATTTTGATGGCGCACGTTCAAGTCCCGCACTATAACTACGTCGGCGATTCGATTCTCGGCAACAACTCGCATATGGGCGCGGGCGCCGTTTGTTCCAATTTAAAAAGCGACGGGAAAAATATAGTGGTACACGCCGAAAAAGACTACCGGACGAATTTGAGGAAGTTCGGCGCCATACTCGGAGATTACGCGGACGTCGGTTGCGGCAGCGTATTAAATCCCGGCACCGTTATAGGAAAGAACACGCAGGTTTATCCGTTGACCGCGACTCGCGGCGCGTATCCCGAAAATTCGATAATAAAATCGACTTACAATGTCGTAAAAAAGGAGAAATTATGAAAGTAATAATAGCGAAAGATTACGACGAAATGAGCAAAAA
>CADBSX010000010.1 GCA_902797515.1 uncultured Eubacteriales bacterium
ATTTCTCCGATAAAATCAATCGTAAATATCTATAAGGCTTGAAAAAATATAAAATACAGACGGGAGAGCGGTTTGCTCTCCCGTCTGTATTTTGGTGCGGATGAAGGGATTTGCTCCGCTCGATATTAAGTCGTATATTCACAAGACGACGTGTCCGTCGCGTTCGCTCGGACATTCTCGCCTGTAAAGAGAAAGCACATCTCGCTATCACGCCGGGGCAGCGAACAGCCGTTCCGTCGGCTATTCGGTCGCAAACGGATGCAACGTCACGTTGCCGACTACCTGCCCGTTCAAATCCCTTTTTTGTCTGCGAAAAAACTCCGAGCCGAGAGCGGTTGCTCTCGGCTCGGAGTTTGGTGCGGATGAAGGGATTTGAACCCATACGGTCGCCCACAGGAACCTGAAACCTGCGCGTCTGCCAGTTCCGCCACATCCGCAAAAATATCCGTGAACGCTAATATATAATATTACTTTTATTCCCGTTTGTCAATTATTTTTTTGAGCCTGTGTAAATTAAAACTCAAAACGACTATCACTTGCGCTAAAAGTCCGACTAATAAAAGTTGCCAGAAAAATCTGTCCATCGCGACGTATATTATTATTATCGCCTCGATAAAAAGCGACCAGACGAACGCCGACACCGCGATGAAACGGGCGATCTTCTTCGCCCAGAGCGAACTGAATATCACTTCTATAAGCCCGATGAGCGGCAGAGGACATACGAAACAGAAGAGAAAGTTTTGCCAAAAGTCGCTCACGACCGCGGTAAAGCGGAGAGCGGAAAAGATTATCGCCTCGATGACTATTATCGAAAAAATCGTGATAAAATTTATTATCAGTCTGTTTTTCTTCTTTACCGATTGCGCGTAAGAGGTCTGTTCTTTCGCGACCTCCGCGTCCTCGTGCGGCGTGACGAGAAAATCTATGGTAACGCCGAAGAGTTCGGCAATCGTTTTGAAAACGGATACGTCGGGCATGGATTCGCCTCTTTCCCATTTTGAAACCGCTTTATCCGAATAGTGTATCTTGTCGGCGAGTTCTATCTGCGTGAGTTTCTGCTGTTTTCGCAACATTATTAAGTTTTGCGCGAATATAATTCTTAAATCTTCCACGACTATATGATTTTAACACAAATTTCCTCAAAAAGCAACCGAAAACGGAACGTCGTTTGCGAAATTCGCGTGAAAAAGTCAGATTTTGTATTCCGCGTGTTCGCGCGGCGTTACGAAAAGAGTCCTGTAATCGGTATATATAACGCTGCCGGCTCTCGCTTTCGGCGGTTTTCTGACGAATTTTTTGAGCGTGTGATCGACGGGGACTTTCGTTCCGCCCTTCGCGTCGCTGTAAAAGGCGCATATCTCCGCGGCCGCGAGAATAACGTCGTCGGGAACTCCTTCGCCTTTTGTTTCTATGATAACGTGCGCCGACCGATAATTTTTGGTATGCAGCCATACGTCGTCTTTGAACGCCCGTCCCGTAAGTCTGTCGTTCTGAACGTTGTTCTTGCCGCATTTTACGGTGAAACCGTTAATTTTATAAACTCTGTACGCGCTTTCTTCTTCCTGTTTTTTCCTCTGTTTCGGCGCGGCGAGTATATCCGCCGAGATAAGTTCCTCTTCTATATCCCGAAAATCGTCCGCGTCCGACGCGTTTTCTATTTCGAATGCGACCGACTTTAAATATTCGAGTTCCCGTTCGGTTTTTTCGCGTTCGGGGGCGAGAATTTCCACCGTCCTCTTTTCCTTCGCGTATTTTTTGAAATATTTCTGCGCGTTCGCGTTCGGGGAAAGCCTTTTGTCGAGAGTTATTTTTAAAGGCTTATAACCGTCGTACCAATTTTCGAGTTCGCACTCGGTCATCCCGTCTTTTAACCTGTAAAGATTAGCGGTTATAAGTTCGCCTTTTATCCTTAAAAGGTCGTAGTCTTTCGCCTCCAACAGTTTTTCGGTCTCGCCCTGCAATCTTTTGGATTGCTTTTTATAAAGCACGTTTATTTTGTCGGAAAGCGATTTTTTTCTGTCGGAAAATTCCTTCGCCGCCTCTTTTCGGGAATAGAAAGCGTCCTGCGCGTCGAGAACGGACGGAAATCTCTCCGCGGGAAAGTCTTTAGCCCTGAACGAAGTTACAAAAAAGTCCCTCGTTTTTCCCTCGCCCGCGATTATAGGCGACACGGGGGGATCGAGCAGGAAGTTTTTCAGCGCGGCGTATTTTTCTTCCGCGCTTTTCTTGTTCACGATAATGCTCGCCGCCTCTTCGGCGGTGGAGTACGCCACGCCGAGAAAATTGTCGGAAATAAAGGTCGCCGCGTCTCCGCCCGAAAAGCGGGAGAGCCGCGAAACGGACTCTTTTTCGTCAAAAATATCCGCTTTATCCTGCGATTTCGGAAGTTTATACGGCGCGCCCGCGAGCGTGACGCGCGTCGTCGCGACGTCGAGAGGCGCGTTTTTAAGACAGCCGAGTATTATCCCGTTTTCGGTGAGGATAACGTTGGAATATTTTCCCATTATCTCGTGATAGATCGTTTTTCTGACCGTCTCTTTGAAATCGTTTCTTCCCGAAAAATCGATTTTCACTATCCTTTCCGAGCCGAGCGTCGAAATATTTTCGACGGCGCAGCCGAGAAGGTGCTTGCGAAGGAGCATACAGAAATTCGGCGCGACTTTCGGATTAGGCTTTTCGCGGGAAGTAAATCCGACGCGGCAAGTCTGCGCGTTCGTCGAGAGAACGAGCGTTTTCGCCCCGATTTTGGAATAAATCAGAAGATATACGTCGTCCTTGTCGGGCTGACTTACTCTGTTTATCTTCGCGCCGACTATTATATCTTTGAGTTCCGACACGACTTTTCTTATCGTAAACGCGTCCTGCGGCATAAAAAATCGCTCCTTTTTTATAAATTATATATAAAAACGCGATAAAAGTAAAATTTATAGACGGAAAAATTTGCAAAATTATTTTAAATGTGTTAAAATACTATGGCACGAATAGAGCGGTCGGGCGTCCGCGCCTATAAAACCGCCGCCGTTTTGCGGCAGGTTCGATCTATTCGCGCTTGGCTCAAACAGAATAAAATAAATGCGAAAGCAGGAGTTATAATATGAAATATACTTACGAATCCGCGGAAAAAAGCACGGTAAAAATCACTATCACGCTCACCGAAAAAGAGTGGACGGAAGCGCAGGACAAGGCTTACGAAAAGACCAAGGCGAAATACAGAGTAAACGGTTTCCGTAAAGGTCACGTTCCTAAACACGTTATCGACCGTATGTACGGTAAAGAAGTATTTTACGAGGACGCCGTAAACGAGGCGTTCGGGAAATACTATTACGATATTCTTCAAAAGGAAACCGAAAACATATTCCCCGTTGACAGTCCCGTTATAGGAATAGAGAAGATAGACGAAAAGGGATTGACCATGACGGCTACCGTCGCGGTAAAGCCGGAAGTCAAAATAGGGGCTTACAAAGGTATAAAGATCGAAAAAGTTGAGTATAATGTAAACGACGACGACGTGGAAACGGAAGTCAACAGACTTCTCGAACAGCACGCCGAGGATGTGTCCGTAGAGGGCAGAGCGGCGAAAAACGGGGATAAGACGGTGATAGATTATTCCGGTTCGGTTGACGGAGTCAAATTCGACGGCGGCACTGCCGAAAAGCAGAATCTCACGCTCGGCAGCGGTCAGTTCATCCCCGGATTCGAGGACGGCGTAGTCGGTATGAATATCGGCGAGACGAAGGATATTTCCGTTAAATTCCCCGAAGATTACGGCGCGAAAGACCTCGCAGGCAAAGACGCGGTGTTCACCGTCACGCTCCGCGAGATAAAGGAAAAGAAACTTCCCGAACTTACCGACGAATTCGTAAAGGAAAAGACGGGCGACGAGAGCGTCGAGGCGTATAAAAAAGCCGTCCGCGAAAGGCTCGAACAGGCAAACGCGAGAAGGGCGAAGTCCGAGACCGAGGACAAGATAATAAAGGCGATAACCGACGCGAGCGAGGTGGAAATTCCCGACGCGCTTATCGAAAGACAGATAGACAATATCGTTCAGAACGTCACTTATCAACTCATGTATTCGGGCATGAACCTCGAAACGTACCTTAAATATCTCGGCAAGACCGAAAAGGAATTCCGCGACGGTTACAGGGCGCAGGCGGAAAACAACGTTAAGAGCCAACTCGTGATAGATAAGATACTCACCGACGAGAAGATAGAGGCGACCGAAGAAGATATGGAAAAGAAGATCGCGGAACTTGCCGAAAAGGCGAAGAAGACGGTCGAAGAATATTCCAAGGACGTAAACGACAAGCAGAGAGAATATATCAATAACGAAATAGTTATAGACAAACTCTTTAAATTTCTTACCGAAAACAACGAGATAGCGTAAGAAACGGAAAAGGGCTTGACGCCCTTTTCATTTTTAACGGCGCGGTGTCGTATAAACGTCGCAATGCATCGTTTCTGCTTGGTTTTTGAAATTCCTGCGTACGAAAAGTACGCCCCCTTTCAAAAACCGTCGCGAGCCTTGCCTTGCTCGTTTCTACGAGCCCCTGTTTATTTATAATTTATAATAAAAATAAATTAGGAGAACAAAATGGCACTTATTCCTATGGTGGTCGATCAGACCGACAGGGGCGAACGCTCTTACGACATCTATTCCAAACTTTTGGAAGAGAGGATAATTTTCATAACGGGCGAGATAGACGACGCGACGGCGAACACCGTCGTCGCGGAACTTTTATATCTCGAACACGTCGATAGCGGAAAGGACATAAGCATCTATATAAACAGCCCGGGCGGCAGCGTTACGGCAGGGCTCGCGATATACGACACCATGAACTTCATAAAGTGCGACGTATCGACCATCTGCGTAGGTATGGCGGCGAGCATGGGCGCGTTCCTTTTGTCGAGCGGTACGAAAGGCAAGAGATACGCTCTTCCTTCGGGCGAAATCATGATACATCAGCCTCTCGGCGGCGCGCAGGGACAGGCGAGCGACATTAAAATTCAGGCGGAGCATATCATAGAAATAAGGAAAAAACTCAATTCGATACTCGCGGCGAACACGGGCAAGCCGATAGAAGAGATAGAAAGGGATACCGACAGGGACAACTATCTCACGGCGGAAGAGGCGCTCGCTTACGGGCTTATAGACAAAGTTCAGTTTTCGAGAACTGAAAAATAAAGTGTATCGATCAAAAGGTGATAATATGGCGAATAAAGATAACGACGAACTTTTCTGCTCGTTCTGCGGAAAACCGAAAGACCTCGCGAAGAGACTTATCGCGGGCCCTAACGGAGTGTATATCTGCGACGAATGCATCGAGATATGCAGGGACGTACTTCGCGAAGACGAGGAAAAGACGGACGGAAAAGAAGTAAGGCTTTTAAAACCGCACGAAATAAAGGCGGAACTCGACAAATATATAGTAGGACAGGAAAAGGCGAAGAAAGTCCTTTCGGTCGCGGTTTACAATCACTACAAGAGAGTGAATTTCTCGTCGAAGAAGAAAAAGACGGACGAAACCGACATCGAAAAGAGCAATATTTTGCTGTTAGGTCCGACGGGCTGCGGAAAGACTTTGCTTGCGAGAACGCTCGCGAAGGTTCTGAACGTGCCTTTCGCCGTCGCGGACGCGACTACGCTCACCGAGGCGGGATACGTCGGCGAAGACGTCGAAAACATACTTTTAAAACTTATTCAGAACGCCGATTACGACGTGGATAAGGCGCAGAAAGGCATAATATATATCGACGAGATAGACAAGATAGCGAGAAAGGGCGAAAACGTTTCGATAACCCGCGACGTGTCGGGCGAGGGCGTGCAGCAGGCTCTTTTAAAGATAATAGAATCCACCGTGGCGTCCGTTCCCCCGCAGGGCGGAAGAAAACATCCGCAGCAGGAATTTATAAGGATAGATACTACGAATATCCTCTTCATCTGCGGCGGCGCGTTCGTCGGCATAGACAAGATAGTCGGGAAGAGAAAGGAAAACGCCTCGTTCGGTTTCCTCGGCTCGCCAAAAGACAGCACGGATAATCAGGACACCTATATGGACGAAATACAGCCGCAGGACCTCACAAAATTCGGACTTATCCCCGAATTCGTCGGCAGAATGCCTATAGTCGTAGGACTGCATCCCCTCGATGAAAACGCGCTCGTAAAAATTATGACCGAGCCGAAAAACGCGATAGTAAAACAGTATAAAAAACTCGTAGGGCTTGACGACGTGGAACTCGTTATCACCGACGACGCCGTACTCGAAGTGGCGAAAAAAGCCATCGCTTTAAAGACGGGCGCGAGGGGACTCCGCACCATTTTCGAGAACCTTATGCTCGACAGCATGTACGACATCCCGTCGGAAGAGAACGTCGAAAAGGTAGTCATCGACAAAGACGTCGTTCTCGGCAACAAAGAACCGCTTATCATAAG
>CADBSX010000011.1 GCA_902797515.1 uncultured Eubacteriales bacterium
TTATCGGCGTTATCGGCTCGGATATTTTCTATCTTTTAGGCGGAATATTCGGGCTCGTATCCGAAAGTCAGGATAACGGCTGAAAAAATGAAACGTCAAAAAAGCGGCGGAAATTTCCGCCGCTTTTTATTTGTTCAAATCCCAGTCTATCGGCTCTTTGCCGATGCTCTTTAAAAACTCGTTCGTTTTAGAGAACGGCTTGCTGCCGAAAAATCCGTTATAGCACGAAAGCGGGCTCGGATGCGCGCTCTCTATTATAAAGTGCCGTTTGTCTATAAGATTTTTCTTGCTTCTCGCGTATCCGCCCCAGAGGATGAACGCCATAGGATCTCTTCTTTGCGAGAGTTTTTTTATCACTCCGTCGGTGAACGCCGTCCAGCCGCAGCCGCTGTGCGAGTTGGCTTGTCCTCGGCGAACCGTAAGCGTGGAATTCAAAAGGAGCACGCCCCTTTCCGCCCATTTCGTGAGGTCGCCGCTGTCGGGCGGAGCGATTCCGAGGTCGCTGTTCAATTCCTTGAAGATATTTACGAGCGACGGGGGAAACTTAACGCCCTTTTTCACGGAAAAAGACAGCCCGTGCGCCTGATCGGGCTCGTGATACGGATCCTGTCCGAGAATTACCGCCTTTACGTTTTCGTAAGGCGTGAGCCTGAACGCGTTGAAAATATCGTACATAGAGGGATAAACTATATGCGAGGCGTATTCTTTTTTCAGAAATTCCCTTATTTTACGGTAATTTTCGCCGTTCACGAGATCTTTCAGTATTTCGTCCCAAGAATTTCCGACGTGTACCATATTTTTTCTCCTTTGCAATACTATTGTATCAGTTTTTTTCATTTCTGACAAGTTTTTTCGCAAAATATCGCAATGATTTTGACAATCGGATAATTTTATACTATAATATATACAATTATAAAGAATAACGGACGATCCCGTTATTTCCTTAAAAGAGGTTTATTATGGATTATAATCTTATTTACGATTCGTGGCTTACGAGTCCTTATCTGAACGCGGAAGGGCTTGCCGAACTCGAAAGCATAAAAGACGACGAAAAGGCGAAGGAATACGCTTTCGGCGGCGAACTCGAATTCGGCACGGGCGGACTTCGCGGCGTAATAGGTTACGGCACGAATAAAATGAACGTATATACCGTGAGGCGCGCGACGCAGGGGCTTGCGGAATTCATAAAGGCGCAAGGCGCGGCGAAAAAGGGCGTCGCCATATCTTACGACACGAGGAACAAGTCGGAAGAGTTCGCGAGAGCCGCCGCGGGCGTGCTTTTGTATAACGGAATAAAGGTATATATTTATTCCGCGCCCCGTCCCGTACCGATGCTTTCTTACGCCGTGAGAAAATTGTCGGCTTTCGCAGGGATAATGATAACCGCGAGCCACAATCCGAAGGAATATAACGGATATAAGGTTTACGGCGAGGACGGCGCGCAGATGGCGCCCGAATCTACCGACGAGGTACTCGGATATATCAACCGCATAAAGGATTACTTTTCTGTAAAGAGCGTGGAAATTCCGTCGTTAAAGGCGAAAAATCCCGCCGCGCTCGTCGTTATAGGTAAGTCTTTCGAGAATTCGTACTATTCCGAGATAAAGAAACTTTCACTTTCCAAAAAGGCGGTGAAAGCGGTAAGAAAAGATATAAAGATAGTATATACGCCCGTCCACGGCAGCGGATACGTTCCCGTGACGACTATTCTCAAAAAACTCAAAATAAACGTTTCCGTGGTAGAAGAACAGATCATGCCCGATCCGGATTTTTCCACGGTTGAACTTCCTAATCCGGAATTCAAAGAAACGCTGTCGATGGGCATCGCTCTCGCCGAAAAGGTAGGCGCGGACGTCGTATTCGGCACCGATCCCGACTGCGACAGATTAGGCGTCGCGGTAAAGACTTCCGCGGGCGACTTCATCGCGCTCACGGGCAATCAGACGGGAATACTTCTTCTCGATTACATCCTTCTGCGGCTCAAAGCCGAGGGAAAAACGCCGAAAAACGGCGTCGTCGTAAAGAGTTTCGTTTCCACGGGGCTCGCCAAACCTATCTGCGACAATTACGGCGTGGAACTCGTCGAAACTCCCGTCGGCTTTAAATTCATAGGCGAGAAGATAAAGGAATACGAAAAAGACAGGTCGAAAACGTTCATTTTCGGTTTCGAGGAAAGTTGCGGCTATCTTCGCGGCACGCACGCGAGAGATAAAGACGCGGTCGTCGCGAGTATGCTTTTCGCGGAGATGACCTGTTATTACAAGTCGGTCGGAAAGACGGTTTACGAGAGGCTCGAAGAGATTTACGCGAAATACGGATACGTTTTAGACGCCGCCGACAGTTTCAAATATTCGGGCATAACCGCTATGGATGAAATGAACGCCGCCGTCAACGCGATGCGCGGGAAAAAGATAGACAGCATAGGCATATATACGGTGAGCGCGGTAAGGGATTACCTTTCGGGAAAGAGGACGACCGAAGAGGGCGAAGAGGAACTCCCGATAAAGGGAATAAACTGCCTGTACTACGAACTTTTAAACGGCGGATTTATCTGTTTGAGACCGAGCGGCACCGAGCCGAAACTCAAAGTTTATTATTCGGTGAAAGCCAAAGATAAACCGCGCGCGGAAATCGCGTTCGCGGAGATGAAAGAGAGTTTCAACGCCATTTTGAAAGGCTGAAAATAAAATGAAATTTACTGAACTTACGGTAAACACGACTTCCGCCGCGCAGGAACTCGTCGCGGACGTTATGTGGAATTACACGAATTACGGCGTCGCGATAAGCGACGTGAAAGACGTCGTGGAACTTATTTCCGACCGCCGCGAAACGTGGGATTATATAGACGATAAGTTGCTTGAAAATCTCAACGGCAACGCCGCGCTCGTGAAAGCGTATATACCGACCGACGTCGAAGGGGAAATTCTCCCGAAAATTTACGCCGACCTCGGAAAACTCAAAGAGAACGGGGCGGGCGAGACGGATTTCGGGAGTCTCGAAACCGTCAGGCGGACGGTTGACGGCGACGACTGGATAGAGATCTGGAAAAAGCATTTCCGCCCGATAGAACTCGGGAAAATAGTCGTATGCCCCGCGTGGATAAATTACGAACCTAAAGAGGGGCGGAAAAAAGTTATAATCGACAGCAATACGGCGTTCGGAACGGGCGAACACGAAACGACGTCAATGGTCGTAAGGCTGATGCAGAAATACGTCGGAAAAGCCGAAACGGTGCTCGACGTCGGCACGGGCAGCGGAATACTCGGCATATCCGCCGCGCTTCTCGGCGCGAAGAAAGTCGTTATGACGGATATCGACTATGTCGCGGTAAAGTCCGCTATTCACAACGCGGAGATGAACGGCGTTTCGGACAGATGCGAAGTCTTTCTGAACGACCTTCTTAAAGAGAAAGACGTAAAGGGCGATCTGGTACTCGCCAACATTACCGCTGACGTGCTTATAAAACTCGCGGAGACTATCCCCGAACACGTGAACGCCGGCGGGACTATAATTTTGAGCGGAATAATAAAGAAGAAAGTCGATGAAGTCATTTCGGTTTATTCGGAAAAGGGCTTTACGCTTTCGGAAAGGGAAAACGAGGGCGAGTGGATCGCGCTCGCTATGAAAAAAGTATGAAAGCGGTCGTATTCACTCTCGGCTGTAAGGTAAACGGTTACGAGAGCGCGTCTCTTGCAGCAGGGCTTAAAGAACTCGGTTACGATACGGACGAGAAACTCTGCGAGGCGGACGTATATATAATAAACACCTGCGCGGTGACCGCCGAGGCGGAAAAGAAGTCGCGGCAGGCTATCGCTCGGGCAAAAAAATACAACGCGAACGCGAAGATAATCGTCACGGGTTGCGCGTCGGAGAAGTCCCCCGACGATTTTTTAAAAAAGGAAGGCGTGACTCTGGTCACGGGCGCGAAATCGAAAGAGAAGATACTTTCCCTTCTTTCGGAAACGGGCAAGAGGATAACCGAAGAGGACGAATACGCCGAAAGTTATTTTCCGCTGTCAAAGGGCAAAACGCGCTCGTATATAAAGGTGCAGGACGGCTGCGACAATTTCTGTTCGTACTGCGTTATTCCCTATCTTCGGGGCAGGAGCAGATCGCGCAAAGCCGAAAACGTCGCGGCGGAAATAGAGAGCGTATCTCCCGCCGAGGCGGTCGTAACGGGCATAAATCTCTCGTCGTATCGCGACGGCGAAAACGGACTTAAAGAACTTATAGACCGACTTTCGGGCGTGAATTGCAGGATAAGGCTCGGTTCTTTGGAGGCGGGAGTCATAGACGACGGACTTTTATCGTCGCTAAAAAATCTTAAAGATTTCGCGGATCATTTCCATCTCTCTCTTCAATCGGGCTCGGACTCCGTTTTAAAGAGTATGAACAGGCATTACACGGCGGAAGAATTTTCGGAAAAATGCGATCTTATAAGAAAATATTTCCCGAACGCGGGAATAACCACGGATATAATAGCGGGCTATCCGACGGAGAGCGAAGAGTATTTTTCGGAAACGCTCGCGCTTGCGGAAAAGGTAAAATTTTCGGATATACACTGTTTCCCGTATTCGCCGAGGGAAGGCACGGTCGGCGCGGAACTCAAAATCCTCGATCCGAAGATCGTGGAAGGGCGCACGGCTCGCCTTCTCGCTTTGAAAGCGGAACTGAAAAGAGAATTTGCGGAAAGTCAGGTCGGAAAAACGCTTATGTTTTTACCGGAAGAGAGGACGGGCGGCGAAACGGTCGGATATACGGGAAATTATTTGAGGTGTTTCGTAAAAGGCGATTTGCCTTTGGGAAAGATCGTTCCCGTGAAGATAGAAAAGCCCTATAAGGACGGCGCGGCGGCGTCGGTGGATATATGAAAACTTTCAACAAGGCGGAGTACGAGAGAATAAGCATTCTCGACAAACAGAAGTATATAAAACTTATAAAGGATAAATTCGAGCGGTCTTTGGCGGAAAAACTTTCGCTTATAAGAGTTACCGCGCCGCTTATCGTCACGCGCGAATCGGGACTTCAGGACGATTTGAGCGGCATAGAGAGAAAAGTCGCTTTCGACCTCGGAAAGAACGGAAAGACGGTCGAAATAGTGCAATCTCTCGCGAAGTGGAAGAGGTACGCGCTCGGAAGGTATAATATTCCCGTCGGCAGCGGCATTTATACGGATATGACGGCGATACGCCGCGACGATAAAATGGACGAAACGCACTCGGTTTACGTCGATCAATGGGATTGGGAAAAACCGATAGAGAGAAAGGACAGGACGACGGAATACCTTAAAGATACGGTGAAAAAAATAGTCGCCGCGATAGCGGATACCGCGGAATACGTTTCCGAAAACGGCTTTAAGGCGCAGAAGATCGAAAGAGAGCCCTGTTTTATCACCGCGCAGGACCTCGAAGACGAATATCCCGACAAGACGCCGAAAGAGAGGGAATATCTTATCGCGAAAGAGAAGAGAACTGTATTTATAATAGGAATAGGCGGCGACCTTAAAAGCGGCGCGCCGCACGACCTTCGCGCCCCCGACTACGACGACTGGTCTTTAAACGGCGATCTGCTCGTTTTTTCGGACGTTCTTTCGGACGCGCTCGAAATATCGAGTATGGGGATAAGAGTGGACGAAAAATCGCTTATGTCTCAACTCGAAAAATCGGGGCATACCGAACGGCTTGCTTACGATTTCCACAGGTCCGTATTGAAAGGCGAACTTCCGCTCTCGATAGGCGGCGGGATCGGTCAGAGCAGGCTCTGTCAACTTATTTTAAAGCGCGCGCACGTAGGCGAAGTGCAGTCGTCGTACTGGGACGAAGAGAACTTGTCTTACGCCGAGAAAAACGGCATAGAATTGCTATAATAATATTGTAAAATAAGAGGTGGAAGAAATGGAAGATTGTTTATTTTGTAAATTCGTAAAAAACGAGATAAAGACGGAAAAGGTTTACGAGGACGGGGATTTCATCATAATAAGGGATATAAATCCGCAGGCGAAAAATCATTTTCTCGCGATCCCGAAAAAGCACTTCAAATACCTCGCGGAGATGACCGCGGACGACGCGGCGACGGTCGGCAGGATATTGAAGAAGATATCGGAACTGAAAGACCTTCTCGGTCTTGACGGCGGTTACAGGCTCGTGATAAATCAGGGCGACGACGCCGGACAGACCGTGCCGCACCTTCACGTGCATATTCTTTCCGGGCAGAAAATGGGCTGGCAGCCCGCGTAGAAAAAATTTTACGGACGGCATAAAAAACGCTTGACAAAAAAAAGCCCGATTGATATAATGATTAAGCTTGAAAAATCTTTGTGCCGCAGGGCGAAGGAGGGTTGAGAAAATATGTCCACTATAAGAGTCGGAGAAAACGAGTCGCTTGACAGCGCGCTCAGAAGATTCAAGAGAAAGTGTTCCCGCGACGGCATTATAGGCGACCTTCGTCGTAAAGAGTTTTACGAAAAGCCCGCCGTGCGCCGCAAGAAGAAGGCGGAAGCCGCGAGAAAGAGAAATATGAAAGGTTAATAAAATCGTTTTTTACGCCCGACGAAAACTATTTGATAGTATTTTTCGTCGGGCGTTTTAAGGTTTATAAACTTCGTTCTTCTGCGTTTCTGCTTGTTTTTCCGTCCGCAATGACCGAGTAGGTCTATTGCGACCGAAAAAA
>CADBSX010000012.1 GCA_902797515.1 uncultured Eubacteriales bacterium
TGCGCTATCCCGCCGAAATTTATAACTTTTCCGATCGATTTGACTTTCTCTCTGTCGGGGGATCTTTTATCTATCGCGTAGGCGACTTTTATTTTCGGCTCGTTCTCTCTGATCCATTTGAAAAACCGATAACCGTTATCCCGCGCCTCGTTTCTGTCCTCGCAGATAAGATAGAATTTCCTTACGAATATCTTCGCGACTATCGCGAAGGGAAAGACGAAACACGCGAGAAAAAAATGCAGAACGTCCCTTATTTTAACGTAATTGAATATTTGTTTTAAAGAATATTGCATTTCCGTTAATTTCCCTTGCCGTTTACGGTTTTTTCTTTGCGCGGTTTACGGAATTTTTTGGAAAACAGTCTGAATATGCCGCCGAGCGAGCCTATTCCGTAAGAAATATGAAAAACGGGGAACAAAAAGATCAAAGCGAAAAACTCTCTTACCGATTTCGCGCTCTTCGCGGAAAAGAAGAAGTCGCAAAGGATATACAGAGCCGCCTCCGCCGCGAGGACGAACCAAAGCGGACGGAAGAAAATTCCGGCGACCGACAAAGCCGCAAGCGACAAAACGAAACAGAGCGGAACGAAATGTCTTATTCCCATAGAACCCGGGCAGAGTTTCATCGCGATAACGTTCCACGTGCCGTTTTTTACCGCCATAGAGGCGATGCCCCTCACCGTGTCCCTGCAATAGTACGTCAGCCTTATATCGTCGGCGAGGTAAACTTTCCCGCCGTTCTTTCTTATGCGGTAGTTTATTTCGTTGTCCTCGTCTCTCGCGAGCCGCTCGTCGAAACCGCCGAGCCGCTCGAAAATCTCTCTTCTGAAAGCGCCGAAAGGCACGGTATCGACGAATCCGCTCTTCGCGTTCGTCCTGAAAGCGGAATTTCCGACTCCGAATTTCGACGACAGCATTTTCGCTATCGCCCCGCCCGTAAATCCCTTCGCTTTCGTTTCGGCGACTCCGCCGACGTTGGATATTTCGGGATTTTTTTCAAGGTAGTCCACGCACAGAGAAATATAGTTCTCGGCGTATTCCGAATGCGCGTCGAGCCTTACTATATACCTTCCGCAAGAATTTTCTATGCCTATATTCATCGCGCAAGGCGCTATCCTTCGGGGATTGTCGAAAACGCGGATAAGTTCGGGATATTCCTTTTCGTATGTTCCGAGAATTTCTTTCGTGCCGTCCGAAGAATTGCCGTCGATAAACAGCCACTCCGAATTTTCGCGGGGAAAATCCTGCTTTAAAAGCGAGCCGATAAGCCCGTTTATATATTTCGATTCGTTATATACCGGCACGATCACCGAAACGATTTTCTCGCCCGTCATCCTTCGTTTTTCTCCGTGGTTTTCTTGCCGCGCTTTCCGAAGAAAACGGCGGCGACCGTCTTAAACATTATACCTATCTCGCGGAAAAAACCGTATTTTTCTATCGCCGCGAGGTTGTATTTCATCTTTTCGGGCAGTATCTTTTCCACGTAAACCGCGTCCGCGTTCTCGCCCGCGTTTCCGAGTATCTCGTCCTCGTCTTTATAATAAATGCTCGCCTCGCTCGTTATCCCCGCGGGAAGTAAAAGCGTCGCGTACATTTCGGGCGAGTATTTTTCGACGTATTTCTTTACTTCGGGACGAGTCCCTACAAAGGTCATAGTTCCCCTTAAAACGTCTATAAGTTGGCTTATCTCGTCAAGGCGCAGTTTCCGTATGAATTTACCTACTCTCGTTATCCTTGCGTCGCCTTTAAGCGTCACGAGCCCGCCTTTTTTATCCGCGCCGGAGACCATCGACCTGAATTTGAAAATGCGGAAAGTCTTTCCGTAAGCGGTTATCCGTTCCTGTCTGTAAAAGACGGGACCGTGGCTGTCTATCTTTATCGCTATCGCGAGTATCAGGAAAAACGGCGACAGAAGTATAAGAAGAAAGAGCGAGAAAAAGACGTCGAAAACTCTCTTGAAAAAAAGAGAAAATCTCTTTTTTCTCAATTTTTCGTAAAAGGGGCGGACTTCGTCCGTCCTCATAAATTCAGGCAGTTTTTCCCACCTTCTGACCGTCATTTTTTATATTCCTTGACTATTTCGCAGTAATTTTTTATCACTCTTTCGACGTCGGCGTCGGAAAGCAGAGTGTGAAGGGGAAGAGTTATCTCGCCCTCGAAGAATTTGCAGGCGTTCGGATAATCTTCCGCTTTAAAGCCGAGTTGTTTATACGCGGTGTGCATCGGAAGAGGTTTATAGTGCACGTTGCAGGCTATGCCCCTTTCCGCCATTTTTTCTATTATCTCGCCGCGCTCGTCGTAGGTTATCCACGGAATTCTCGTTATATAGAGGTGAGCCGACGACTCGTAATCTTCCGAGAAGTGCGGCAGGACCTGTATTCCGAGCGGTTTAAACGCCGCGTCGTACCTCTTTATTATTTCCTTTCTTCTCGAAAGCATTTCGGGATATCTCGAAAACTGCGCGAGACCGATCGCCGCTATCACGTCGGTCATATTGCATTTATACCACGTGCCCTTTACGTCGTATTCCCACGCGCCGAGTCTGGTCTTTGCGAGCGCGTCTTTTGACTGTCCGTGAAGGGAAAGAAGTTGCAATCTGTGATAAATATCCTCGGAATCTATTCCCTTTATCTTTTTCCACGTTATCGCGCCGCCTTCCGCCGTGGTGAGATTTTTCACCGCGTGGAAAGAAAACGCCGAAAA
>CADBSX010000013.1 GCA_902797515.1 uncultured Eubacteriales bacterium
AATCCGAAAAAAGGATAAGAAGCACTTTCGATCCGTCCGAAGAAGAGGATCACGAGGAAAAACTCAACGACCTCTATTTTAAACGCACCGAACTGTCAAATCAGAAACAGACTTTCGATCCGAAAAAAGAGAAAGATAAAATTCGCGACGCGGCAAACAGGATCAGGGGATACGACAAAGAGATAGCAGCCCTTAAAGAAGATATAAAAAACAAACTTTCCGAACACAAAAAAGCCGTTAGGGCGGACGAGGAATACAATTCGGCGTTCGACGCGAAGATGTCGGATTTGAAGGCGAAGTACGAAAAAGCGATACAGACCGAAATTTCCGAAGAGACGAAAAAGAGAAACGAGATACTCGCGAAAGAAATTTATCTTTCCGTCGGGCGTTACGGCTTTTTCAAGAGAATACAACTTATAAACAAACTCGTAAAAGAGTTTAAAAAAGCGTTCGAACTCGGCGTGAATATAAACGACGAGAACACTCGCAACGGCATTTTCGACAACGTCGCTTTCAGAGTGCGCTTTGAAAGCGAGGACGAAACGACGCTTTACGGCAGAAATATAATCAACCTCGCGAAAGTCAGGTACTCGAAGGACTGGAGTCAGATAAGGGGCGCGAAAATAGCGACCGTGTTTCAGGATCCTATGACCTCTCTGAATCCGATAATCACGATAGGGAAACAGATAAGTTCGATAATTATGAAACATCAGAAGTGTTCCGAAACCGAGGCGAGATCGAGGGCGATAACGCTTATGAAAAAGGTCGGAATACCTAACGCGGAAAACCGTTTCGACGATTATCCGTTTCAGTATTCGGGCGGGATGCGCCAGCGTATAGTTATCGCGATCGCCCTTTCCTGTCAGCCGAAAATACTTATCTGCGACGAGCCGACGACCGCGCTCGACGTCACTATTCAGGCTCAGATACTCAAACTTATCAAAGACCTGCAAAAAGAATTCAATTACACGATCGTTTTCATTACGCACGACCTCGGTGTCGTCGCGAACGTAGCGGACAGAGTCGCCGTGCTTTACGCCGGACAAGCCGTCGAGATCGGCACGGTGGAAGAAGTATTCTACGATCCGCGCCATCCATATACTTGGGCGCTTTTGTCGTCGTTGCCGCAACTCGCGCAGAGGAACACCGAACTGTATTCGATTTCCGGAACGCCGCCGTCACTGTATAATAAGATCGTCGGCGATCCGTTCGCGCCGAGAAACGCGTACTGTCTGAAAATCGACACGTTGAAAGAGCCGCCTATGTTCAAAGTGAGCGACACTCATTACGCTAAAACGTGGCTTTTGGATCCGAGAGCGCCGAAAATCGAAAAGCCCGAGATAATTCGGGATATTCACGAAAAACTGATAAGGGCTTTCAATATATAATAATAAAAGGTAAATAACTTTTATGTTTGGTTTTTTAAAGAAGAAAAAGAAAAACGCGGACGCGATAGCGGCGATCCGCTGCGAAGAGCCTATGGCTCAAAAGCCTGCGGTACAGGAAACGGCGGAAACCGCGGAAAAAGCAGAAACGACGGATAAAGGCGATGTAAGAGAGAAAAAAGCGACTTCGACCGCTTCGTCTTTTCCCGAACGCGGACCTTTGGACGAAAACGGCAGAGAAATACTGTTATCCGTAAAAAACGTCGATATAACTTTCGGCAAAGGCGATCACGCGGTACGGGCGGTCAAAAACGCGTCTTTCGATATATACAAAGGCGAAACCTTTTCGCTCGTCGGCGAATCGGGTTCGGGAAAGACAACGATCGGAAGAGCGGTCATTAGAGTAAATCCCTGCGCCGCGGGCGAGATACTCTATAAAGGAGTGAGGATTTCGGGAAAAATTCCCCGTTCGCTCGACAGGGAAGTTATAAGAAACATACAGATGGTCTTTCAGGATCCCGCCGCGTCTTTGAACGAACGCGCGACGGTCGATTATATCGTTTCCGAAGGATTATATAACTTTCACCTCTTTGAAAACGAGGCGGACAGAGTTAAAAAAGTCGAGAACATTATAGAGGAAGTCGGACTTCTGCCCGAACACCTTACGCGTTATCCGCACGAGTTTTCCGGCGGTCAAAGACAGAGGATAGGTCTTGCGAGGGCTATGATAATGGAACCGGAACTCGTCGTCGCGGACGAACCTATTTCCGCTCTCGACGTCTCGATAAGGGCGCAGGTCCTTAATCTTCTAAAAAAATTCCAGAGAGAAAGGGGCATAACGTATCTGTTTATAGCGCACGATCTCTCGATAGTCAGGTTTATTTCGGACAGGATAGGCGTTATTTATAAGGGCGATATAGTGGAAGTCGCAGAGGCGGAAGAACTCTTCGACTATCCGTTGCATCCCTATACGCGTTCGCTTATTTCCGCAATCCCTATCCCCGATCCGAAACTCGAAAAGAACAAGGTGCTTTTTACTTACGATCCTTCCGTACACGACTATTCGGAAGATAAGCCCGAAATGGTCGATATAGGACATAACCATTTCGTTTACGGAAACAAAAAAGAGATCGAAGAGTATAAGAAAATAAGGGAAACGGGCATACCGCTTAAATCCGTGACGATAAAGGATGAAAACGCCGGCGAAGAAGAAAAAGAAAACGCCGCCGTCCCGACGGAGCCTATTTTGGATACGCCCGTAAAAGATACGGGAAGCGCGTGGTATTCCGTAGGCTCGTTCTTCTTGCCCGTGATAGGTTTCATAGGTTGGAAAATATTCAAGAGGATAAAATATTTCAGAAATTACAAAGCCTGTAAAAAAGGCTCGCTTATTGGCTTTATAGCGCGCGGCGCGGTAGTCGCGCTGTATCTTCTCGCGCTTATCGGATCGCTTATTTGAATTCGTTATTCGCCCGCCCTGCCTCGGCAGGGCGGGCGAATAACGTAAAACGGCGGAATTAAAATATGAACAGAACGGCAAAAGACAAAAGAAGCAGAGAACCGAAACCGGTGCAAAAAATAGAAGTATCGGACAAAAACGTAAAACTTCGGATAATTCTGCTAATAATGACGCTTATTATCGGCGCGACCGCGATAGG
>CADBSX010000014.1 GCA_902797515.1 uncultured Eubacteriales bacterium
GCATAGATTTAAAGGCTTTATCAGGTTTTCGGAAACAGAAAAGGGATATTTTTATTCGCATTACGAGCCCGATAACGATATAACTGCTCTTCTGATGCCGCATTTTACGGCGAGATTTAAAAATCACGCGTTTATAATTCACGACACAAAACGCAATATTCTCGGTTTATACGACGGGGAAAAATCCGCCGTAGTCGAAAACGACAGACCGATAACCGTATTCCTTTCCGAAAGCGAAAAGTCTTTTACGGAATTATGGACGACTTATTACGACAGCGTAAACATAAAGGAAAGAAAGAACGAAAAACTGATGAAACAATATCTTCCCGTAAGGTACTGGAAAAATCTTCCCGAAAAAAACAGAAATAAAAAGTCGCCGTAAAACGGCGACTTTTTATAAGTTTTCAGTAAAATTTTAATATATCGTTTTTCTATTCTTCAACGAATTGCGAGTAATATTTATTCTTTGCGATAAATTCGTCTATTTCTGAAACTTTCAGCGATGAAAGATAACTTACCGTTTCTTTCGCGGTCGGCGCCATAGACAAAACGGGATCCCTGTCCGCAAAGCGGTCGGAAAGATCCTGCATACGCGAGTAAATTTCCGAATATTCTTCGTCGGTAAGCGTAACGGAATCTATAACGTCGTATAAATCGAGTAAAGAATTGAACGCCTTACATCCGTCCGTTCCCGTGTACCAGAATCTGAAAAGAGCGTAGCCGCCGGCAACGAGCGCGACCGCGAGAAGGGAAAGATAATAGTATTCTGTCAGGACGCTCGAAACGAATACGCCGACGCCCAAGGCGAACACGATTGGAAAAAGAATTAAAAATACCTTATTTCTCTTGCCTTTCGCCATAAATTCGGGGATCATGTTTTTAAGGCTCGTTTCGAGTTTCTTCTTTTTTTTCTGCGTCGTTTCGGCGGAATAATTCTTCAATTCCTCTTCCGTGAGATTGCGTTTCATATAATAAGGCTTATATATATCCGCGATCTCTTTTTTCGCGTCCTGATCGGCAAAACTTATCGCTTTGTTTAAGTATATTTTATGGCTTTCGTCCTTTAAATCGGTATAATTTTCCGTCTTTGCGGCGACTATCGCGAGATATACTCTGTAATCCGAATCGGTATATGCGAGCGCCTCTTTCGCCTTTTCTTCCGCCGCCTTAAACTCCTTTTCCGCTATGAGGTCGTAAGCCGCCGAAATAATGTTCATTACTTTCAGGTAGTCTTCGCCGTGCGCCTCTTTTACGCCCGAATTATCGGAAAGCGACTGAAAATACTTTTTCGCCTTTACGGAATTTATCGTTGCCGAGCAATGCGGACAGACGAATTCTTTTTCTTCACCCGCGATAAACAGTTCCGCGCCGCATTCCGGACATTTTGCGTTAATCTGATCTTTTTCCATTTTATCCTTTAAGACCTATCGCCTGTCGCGCCATATTTTCGACGACTATATCGTAAATTTCGCCTAAAGACGAACAGTATTCCAAGACGAGCCACGGCTCGTTGGTATGGTAATGGACCTTTACCATTCTGTCGTCGCCGACGATAAGCATAGAGTCGCCGTCGAAATTATCGTTGAAATACTCTATTATGCGTTCAGGTTCGAGGTCAACGCCCTCGATAAGTAATTGCGTATCGTAAATATATTTCATTAGTCTTTACTCCCACTCTATCGTTGCGGGCGGTTTCGACGTTATATCGTAAACCACTCTGTTTATATCCCGTACTTCGTTTACAATCCTGTTCGATATTTTTTCGAGGACCTCGTAAGGAATTCTCGCCCAATCGGCTGTCATTCCGTCGATACTCGTAACGGCGCGGAGCGCGACAGTATAAGAATACGTCCTGCTGTCGCCCATTACGCCGACCGAACGGCTATTCGTCAGAACCACGAAATATTGCCATATTTCTCTGTCTAATCCCGCTTTCGCTATCTCTTCTCTGTATATAAAATCCGCGTCTTGAAGCGTCTTTATCTTTTCTCTCGTCACTTCGCCTATTATTCTTATAGCAAGCCCGGGACCCGGAAAAGGCTGGCGCATAACGATGTTTTCAGGCAAACCGAGTTCCGTTCCGACTTTTCTCACTTCGTCTTTAAAAAGATCGCGCAAAGGCTCAATTATCTCTTTGAATTCCACCACGCTCGGAAGTCCGCCGACGTTATGGTGCGATTTTATTACCGCGCTTTTGCCTTTTCCGCTCTCGATGACGTCAGGATAGATAGTTCCCTGAACGAGATAATCGACTTTCCCTATTTTTTTCGCCTCGTCCTCGAAAACGCGTATAAATTCCGCGCCTATGATCTTCCTCTTCCGTTCGGGCTCCGAAACGCCTTCGAGCTGACCGAGAAATCTGTCAGCCGCATCGGCTTTGACAAGGTTCATGCCGCGCTCGGTACGGAATACTCTGTAAACGTCCTCCGCCTCGTTTTTGCGAAGTAAGCCGTGATCGACGAAAATACAAGTCAAATTGTCGCCTATCGCCCTGTGAACGAGCGTAGCGGCGACCGCGCTATCGACTCCCCCGCTCATCGCGCAGAGGACTTTGCCGTTTCCGACTTTTCTTTTTATCGCGGCGACCTGCTCTTTTACGAAGTTGGACATAGTCCAATCGCCCGAAACGCCGCAGATCTTATAGAGAAAATTCCTGAGTATTAAAGAGCCTTGTTTCGTATGAAGAACTTCGGGATGGAACTGAACGCCGTAAAAGCCGGCCTTTGCGTTTTCCATGGCGGCGACGGGACAATGTTCCGTTTTTGCGGTCGTCTTAAAACCTTCCGGCAGTTCCGAAATAAAGTCCGTATGGCTCATCCAACAGACGTTATTTTCGTCAACGCCGTCGAAAATCATACTTTTTTCATAGCGGATATCGACTTTCCCGTATTCTCTCAATTCCGCGTGATCGACTTTACCGCCGAGAGTATAAGCCATCAACTGCGCACCGTAACATATTCCGAGAACGGGAACGCCGAGCGAGAATATTTCCCTTGAAACGTGCGGTGAGTTTTCCTCGTAAACGCTGTTCGGTCCGCCCGTGAAAACTATGCCTTTCGGCGCGTATTTTTTTATAAAATCGATCGGAACGTCGCAGGAAACGAGTTCGCAATAGACGTTTTGTTCCCTTATTCTTCTCGCGATAAGCTGATTATACTGCCCGCCGAAATCGAGAACGAGTATCTTTTCGTGTTCCATAAATTAAAGCCTTCCGTAAAATTTAAATATCTTTGAGTTTATTTATATCCGTTTCGAGTTCGGTCAGTCCCGCGTCGAAACCTCCGCGCTCGTAAGCGCTTATCAAAAGGGCGGAATAATCTTTGTCGGAATTATAAAGAGCAAGCCTCACGGCGAGATAAAAAGGCGAATTTTCGTCATACGTCGTCTTTTCGTAGCCGTAATTTTCCGCAATATCTACCGATTTTCCGTAAGCGGAAACGTTATAATTGGATTCGACCGCGATAAAGGAATAATATCTGTATTCCGAGCCGTCCTTTACCGTTTCCCTGAATTTCAGGTTTTCGTCCGCGACCAAAGAATAAGAATATTTCGCGACTTTTTCTTCCGAGCCCGCGGCGACGGACGCATTTACGAGTATTTTTAAATCGGATATATCGCCCGTCCTGTCGTATTGCCGCTCGTATAAAAAAGCCGCCGCGTTTTTTATGCCGAGATCGGAACAAAATTTTCCGAGCAAGGCGGGGCGGATCGCTCCGACCGAAACGGTCACGAGCGCCGAAACGACAAAAAGAATCAAAAAAGTTATTATCGCCGTTTTTACGATAGTTTTTTTCATTTGTTACCTCAACGCAGATATTTTATCACATTATATAATAAATTGCAAGTTTTTTTAAATAATAGCGAATTTATATAACAAATATTTCATAAGAATAAACCATGAAAAAAATATGTATTATATTGTTTTCGGCGCTGATTTTATCCTTCGTTTCCTGTTCGGGAAAAGACGACTTCTCTACTCAAAACGTCAGTCAACTCCGCGAAAACGTATTCGTGTACGAAAACGACGACTTCTTCGCCGAGGCGTTCGCGGAATATCGCGAAAAAGAAAAAGCCGACGACGGTTTCGTCGGAGAACGGAAAAATTTTATGATATTCCGGTTGAGATTTAAAAAGAAAAGTTTTCAGTCCGCATCGATAAAATTTGAAACGGACGGAATAAAATACGAGAACGACTTCGGTTTTTCCCCGTCGTCGTCTTACGTATCCTGCGAAACGGAAGTGTCATCGTTTCCGAAGAGTTCTTTTTTCGCGGCGCTCGATATCGACGGAAATGAACACACCGTTGAATTCGTGTCGGTAAAAAACGAAGGAACACTCGGATGCGAAAAAGCGATAAAAGAGTGCGAAACAAAAGAAAAAGACAGAATTTCCGAATTTATAAAGGATAAAAATTACGAAATCAGAGTACGACTTATCGAAAACGGCGGTTTCAATTTCTATTTCGTCGGTTATATCACCGAAAATTCTTCCGTTTCCTTCCTTTTGGACGGAATAACGGGCGAGGTTCTCGCCGTAAAGGAAAATTAATTACTGATTGAACGTATTATTTCCGAAAAAAAAGTTCAAAATAATATCGCAAGGAGGTAATATGGAGTTTAACTTAACGAAAACCTGTAGAAATCTGGCTGCAAGTTTTGCCGGAGAATGTCAGGCGGGAATGAGATATCAACTGATCGCGAAAGACGCGCTTAACCAAGGTTATAAAACTTTGAGCGACGAGATAAAGCATATCGCGAAAAACGAAACGTATCACGCAAAGGTTTTCTTCGATTATATAATCCAGAATAACGGAAACACAAAAAATATTGAAATTACAAACGGCTTTCCGTTCGAGGGCGATACGATAGAAAACGGGCTTATGTTTGCGGCGGACGCGGAAGCAAAAGAAAGCGATCTTATATATCCCGAATACGCGAGGATCGCGGCGGAAGAAGGATTCAAAGAAATTTCGGATACTTTTTTAAGAGTCGCGGAAGTGGAATCGCATCACAGGATAATGTTTGAATATCTTTATAAAAACTTCAAAGAAGGCACTCTGTTTACGAGCGATAAGCCGATAGAATACGAATGTACCAACTGCGGTTTTCGCTTTACAGCAAAACAAGCGTTCAGCGTTTGCCCATTATGTAAATCGAGTCAGGGTTTTGTAAAGTTGCATCTCCCGTAAGAACATGAAAAAGACTACTGAAAATACCAAGAACACTTCCAAGTCTTGCAAAAACACCAAGTCTTGCGAGAACGGAAAGAGCAAAAACGAAAGCAAAAACTGCAAATAATTTCAAAACTTAACGAAAGCGGACGGATCAATTATCCGTCCGCTTTTCTTCCGCTTTATCACAACCGCCGCATCGCGAGCAATTTTTACAAGGTTTCGGCTCGTCCGCGTCACCGCTCTCTTTAAGGAACACGTCGTATAATTCCGAGAGAGTTTCTTCGTCTTTTACAGGGAAAAGAGTTTCATCCTTCCCCTCCCGCTCGACGCGGAAAACGACGAGTTCGGCGGGATCGATATCCCCTGTAGGCTCGGACGGCTGAAAGAAAAAATACCATTGCCCTTTATAATCTATCGTCCCTACGTGATAAAAATCGACCAAAGATCCCTCTTCGAATTCCATACTCATATTACTTTACCTTCGCCTCGTTTTTAATTTTACTTAAATAACCTTCGAGAATATACGACGCGGCGATCTTATCGATCACGCCTTTTCTTTTTTCTCTGCTCATATCCGCCTCCAAAAGAACGCGTTTTGCCATAAGCGTGGTAAACCTCTCGTCGAAAAGCACGATTTCGATATTCGTAAAACGTTTTAAAATATCAATAAAATCCTGCGTTTTTTTCGTTTGATCGCTTTTTGAACCGTCAAAGTTTACGGGAAGACCGCAAACTATTTTTTCGGCGTTTTTTTCTTTTGCGAGTTTAGCGAGATATTCCGCGTCTTGTTCCTTTGCCTTTCTGTGATAAGTTTCGAGCGGTAACGCCATTTCATTGAACGGATCCGAAACGGCGACGCCTATTCTCTTATCCCCTATGTCGAACGCTATTATTCTTCCCATAAAAACACCTACTATCGATAAGGTATGTTGATCCTATGATTATTTTATTGATATATTCACATACTATCCGCAGGGATTATTTCCCGAGGAGGTAAAACCATGGAAAAAGAATTTGCTTGCGGACTGATACTCGGAATGATCGGCGGCGCGCTTATAGTCGCCAACTCTTACAAAGCGAGAAAACTCGTTAAAGAAGGTCAGGAACAGGTAAAAAACAAGGTGTCGGAACTCGCTAAAAATAAAGACAAAAGCGAAAATTACGACGAATTAGACTAATTTTTTTCATTAAGACGCCGAAAGGCGTCTTATTTTAACCTATAAATTCCCTTATCAAAGAATTTTCCGGCACTGTTTCCGGTTGCGTTTCGCCTATTTCCTTCAAAAGCCTTTTCAAAAGCGAAATACGGTCGTCGTCTTTTATTTGTAAAAGATCGGAATAAAGATCGGTCTTATATACGCCGAGTTCGTAAGGAATAAAACTGTCGATCGAAAAATCCGCCCTGTATTTATACGGCATTATATATTTTACCTCGCCGTCCTCTACGCTGTCAAAATGATAAAGAGTTTCTCTTATATCCCGTCCGCGGAAAAGTTTATCCCTGCACATACGACGAAGTAATCTTATATATTTCGGCTCGAAAACCTCGAAACCGTCCGAAATTCTCGTTCTTACGGAAACGTATATTTTTACCGTGCTTTCATCGCCGAATCTGACTGTTTCGGGATTTAACGCGTGTATTCCTTCAAAAATGATTATTTCACCGTGTTTTCTTTTAAGCGGAACCGTCTTTTCCGTTCTCACAGCGTTTACGAAATCGAAAACGGGAACGTTTACCTCTCCGCACTCCGATAAAAGTTTTATATGCTCGCTCAGAAGTTCGCCGTCAACTCTCGACGGAGACTCGAAGTCGATCGTCTCTCTCTCGTGATCGTAAACCGTCCTGAAATAATTATCCAGAGAAACCGTATGCGCCTCATGCCCGTTTTCATCGAGAAATTTTTCGAGAAAAGCGGCGGTCGTCGTCTTTCCCGATCCGGAAGGTCCGGAAAGAAGAACTATCGGCTTTTCTTCAGAAAAATCCGCTATTTTTTCAGCGATTTTCCGAACTTTCCCGAGATAATCCGCGTCGGCGGAAAGCATCGATTCGCCGCTTTTATATCCGTTCAGATACTCAACGTTTATAATATTCATAAAACTATTCTACGTTACAAGTTGAAATTACGTTCACGCCGTCGTAAAAATTTTCGACGACGATATCGCCTGTTTTTATCGGGACGGAACAATTTACGCCTTTCAATCTTTCCATTGCCTCGAAAAGAAGATTTTTAGATATTGGCGCGTCCGTCTTTACCGAAACCATACGTCCGTCGGACGCCCTCACAGTCGTCGTTAATATTCTGACTGGATTTACGACTTCGCTTTCGGCGTATTTCTTCCCTCTCGGGCAAAAATTCCCCTTTACGTCCGTCGCTATTCCGTTTTCGACGGTGACGACGAGCGAACAGCCTCGCGGGCATTCTATACAAGTCAGACGTTTTATTTCCATTATGCGTTCACCTCCAACGATACGGTAACCGTTTTACCGTCAGACGCCGCCGCTTTCTCGATTTCGGCGTATTTTAAAGTTACGTTTTCCATTTCCCCCGGGACGGCTATCGGTCGCCGAACGCTCAAAAGCATTTCCTCGCCGCATTTTACGGTTATTTTGCAATTTTCGTAAATTCCGTTTACTCTGAAAAAGAGTTTTACGTTTTCCGCTTTTCCCGCGTCTATTTTCTGCGGCAGAACGTAATTTATTCCGAAACCGTTCCGGCAAAATACGGTGTTTTTTTCGCCTCCGCCGTTTATTGTATATTCGTAAGCAGCTCTGCCCGCAATTTCGCTCTCTTCGGAAACGAAATCGACGAGATCGTGCACCTGCAAAACGTTTCCGCAAGCGAATACGCCGCTTATCGACGTTTCTCTGTTCTGATAAACGACGGGACCTTTCGTCCGCGGCGACAGCGCGACGCCCGCCTCTTTCGAGAGTTCGTTTTCGGGAATAAGCCCGACGGAAAACAGAACCGTGTCGCAATCGAAACGTTTTTCCGTGCCTTTTATCGGCTTTTTGTCTTTATCCACTTCCGAAACGACTACGCCCGTAACTCTGTCTTTTCCCTCTATTTTGGTTATCGTATGATTTAGATACAGAGGAATACCGAAGTCGTCGAGACACTGGACTATATTTCTTTTAAGTCCGCTCGAATACGGCATTATTTCGCATACGGCGTGAACTTTCGCGCCTTCGAGCGTCATGCGCCTCGCCATGATAAGCCCTATATCGCCCGAACCGAGAATAACTACGTCTTTCCCCGGAAGGTATCCCTTTATATTGACGTATTTCTGCGCCGTGCCTGCCGAATAAATGCCCGCAGGTCTGCTTCCCGCGATATTGAGCGCGCCGCGACTTCTTTCCCTGCATCCCATAGCGAGGATCACCGCGCCGGCGTCGATCGTGAATACGCCTTCGTTTTCGTTTATCGCGGTTATCTTTTTATCGGGCGTAAGCGAAAGAAC
>CADBSX010000015.1 GCA_902797515.1 uncultured Eubacteriales bacterium
CCTCGCGCTCGTCGCCCTTATTCCCGCGCTCGTACTCAACGCGATCCTTCCGGGATCGGGATCGAGCGGCGCGTTCAGCGCGACGGGGATGCTCATCGCGGTATCGGTAGCGCTCGAACTCAAAACTGCGCTCGAATCGCAGATAATGATGAAGAACTATAAAGGATTCTTAAAATAAGTTTTTAAGCCGTATAAACTTCGTGGGGCGTCGTTACTGCGGCGCGGTCAAGACTTCGATGACCGACAAGGTCAATCGAACCCTCGCCCGCTTGCGAGCCTCGCCCGACTCGTTTCTACGCCTTAAAAAAAGCGCAAAGATATTTTGTAACAAAAAAAAGAACGGAGCGAGAGAGTGAATATAATCTTACTCGGCGCGCCCGGGGCGGGAAAAGGCACGCAGGCCGTGAGGCTTGCGGCGAGATACAAAATACCGCATATATCCACGGGCGACATATTCAGATACAACATTAAAAACCAAACGCCCGTCGGGATGCTTGCCAAATCTTATATAGATAAAGGGCAACTCGTTCCCGACGAGGTAACGGTCCGTATCGTCAGGGAAAGGCTCGAAATGGACGACTGCAAAAACGGTTATCTTCTCGACGGCTTTCCGAGGACGGTCGAACAAGCGAAGGCGCTCGACGGATTTTCGGCGATCGACGCCGTAGTGAACGTGGACGTTCCTCTCGGTAAACTTATGAAGAGGATAACGGGAAGAAGAGTCTGCGGGAAGTGCGGAGAGTCGCATCACGTCGATTATTTAGGCGGGAAGAACGTTTGCGCGAAATGCGGCGGAGAACTTATTCAGAGGGCGGACGACAACGAAGAAACGGTCGGGAAAAGGCTCGACGTTTACGTAAGTCAGACCGCGCCGCTCGCCGCGTATTACGAAAAGAAAGGCGTTCTTCTGACCGTTGACGGCGACGGAGAAATAGAAGAGGTGTTCGAAAGGATCACCGAAAGGCTCGATAAATGATACGAATAAAAACCGACGAAGAGATAGAACTCATGCGCGTAGCGTGCGGGATCACGGGCGACGCTCTGAAAGTCGCCGAGGAAAATCTCAAAGCGGGCATGACGACGAAACAACTCGACAAGATAATTCACGACTATATCCTTTCGAGGGGCGCGAAACCGACGTTTCTGGGGCTCTACGGATTTCCCGCGTCGGCGTGCATATCCATCGACGAGGAAGTAGTCCACGGAATACCGTCCGACAGGATCATCGAAGAGGGACAGATAGTAAGCGTCGATCTGGGCGCGAGGATAAACGGCTTTACGGGCGACGCGGCGAGAAGTTTTTACGTCGGGGAAATAAGTCCCGAAAAGAAAAGGCTTATCGACGTCACCAGAGAGTGTTTCTTCGAGGGAATAAAAGGTATCGTTATCGGAAGCGCGCTCGGAGATATCGGGGCGCAGGTACAGGAACACGCCGAAAAGAACGGTTTTTCCGTAGTCAGGGATATGGTCGGACACGGAGTCGGGAGAGAACTCCACGAAGATCCGTCCGTTCCGAATTTCGGCAGGCGCGGCACGGGCATACGCCTTAAAAGGAATATGACTCTTGCCATCGAGCCTATGATAAATATGGGCGGATACGAAATAGACGTAAACGGCTGGAAATGCGTGACGAGGGACGGGAAACCGTCGGCTCATTACGAAAATACGGTAGTAATCGGAGACAACGGCGTGGAAATTCTCACGCTGTGACGAAGAGAGGAGCAACCCGTCGGTACGGTCTTTCGTAAACCGCGGTCGGATCGGCCGAGGGAAGAAGAGAACCGAAGAGCGGTTGCGAAGAATTGCGGGAAACCGCGGCAAAATAAAATCGGAGGAACATGCCTGTGTCAAAAGACGACGTAATAGAGGCCGAGGGAGTTATACTCGAAGCGTTGCCGAACGCGAACTTCAAAGTAAAACTGTCTAACGGTTACGTTATAACGGCTTATATTTCCGGAAAACTTCGTATGAACTATATAAAGATACTCGAAGGCGATTCCGTGAAGATAGAGATGAGCCCTTACGACTTGACCAAAGGTCGGATAGTCTGGCGTAGCAAGAACTGAAAATTTTATTAAATTAACTTAAATCGGAGGATTAAAAAATGAAAGTAAGACCGTCAGTGAAACCTATGTGCGACAAGTGCAGAGTCATAAAGAGAGAAGGCAAAGTTATGGTTATTTGTTCGAAGAACAAGAACCACAAACAGCGTCAGGGCTGATTTCCGAGAGGGAAAAGGCTAACTCGATCACTAAAAATTACTTTAAAATTGACCTTGAAAGGTAAAACAAAAAACAGATTTTAAAAAAATTCGGAGGATATTAAAAAATGGCTCGTATTGCCGGTGTGGATTTACCAAGAGAAAAGCGCGTTGAGATCGGTATTACCTATATCTACGGAATAGGCAGACCGACCGCGCAGAAAATACTTAAAGCAACGGGAGTTAATCCCGACACGAGAGTTAAAGATCTCACGGAAGAGGACGTTGCGAAGTTGAGAGATTACATCGAACACAACCTCAAAGTGGAAGGCGAACTCAAAACGGAAGTAAGTTTAAGCATTAAAAGACTTATGGAAATAGGCTGCTACCGCGGCGTAAGACACAGAAAAGGTCTGCCCGTCAGAGGACAGAGCACCAAGAGAAACGCGAGGACGAGAAAAGGTCCGCGCCGTACCGTCGCGAAGAAAAAGACGGCTACCAAATAATAAGAGGAGGATATAGACATGGCAGCAACTAAAACGGTGAAAAAACGCAGAGAAAACAAAAACGTTGACAAAGGTCAGGTTCATATCAAATCCTCGTTCAACAACACGATAGTGACCGTGACCGACGCCAACGGCAACGCGATAGCGCAGTCGAGCGCGGGCGCTCTCGGATACAAAGGTTCGAGAAAGAGCACGCCTTTCGCGGCGCAGCAAGCGGCCGAGACGGCGGCGAAAGCGGCTATGGAACACGGACTTCGCACGGTGGAAGTATTCGTCAAAGGTCCGGGACAAGGCAGAGAATCGGCTATAAGGGCTCTCGGAAACGTAGGACTCGAAGTTACGCTTATTCAGGACGTATCTCCGATCCCGCACAACGGATGCCGCCCGCCGAAGCGCCGCAGAGTATAACAGGAGGATAGAATAATGGCTAAATATACAGACGCTAAATGCCGCTTGTGCAGACGCGAAGGCGGTAAGTTGTTTTTGAAAGGCGATAAATGTTATAAGACTTCTTGTCCGTTCGAGAGAAGACCGGTCGCTCCCGGTCAGCACGGCGCGGACAGAAAGAAAGTTTCCGAATACGGATTGCAACTTCGCGAAAAGCAGAAGACCAAGAGGATATACGGAGTTCTGGAAGGTCAGTTCAGAGAATATTACGAAAAGGCGGACAGAATGAAGGGCATCACCGGCGAGAACATGCTTTCGCTGCTCGAAAGAAGGCTCGACAACGTCGTTTACAGAATGGGCGTTGCGTCGTCCCGTTCGCAGGCGCGTCAACTCGTGACGCACGCGCACTTCACCGTCAACGGAAGGCCGGTGGATATCGCTTCTTTCCAAGTCAAAGTCGGCGACGTGATCGCGGTGAAAGAGACGAAGAAGGATTCGCCGTATTTCAAGGAATTAAAAGAGACCGCGAAGAGCGGTAAAATGCCGAAGTGGCTCGATTTCGACAACGAGAAGTTGGAAGGCAAGATCCTTTCGCTTCCGACGAGAGAGGATATTGATTCGCAGATCAACGAACAGATGATCGTCGAGTTGTACTCGAAATAATAATATACCATAGTAGAATAAGGAGGTATATCGTTCTATGATGGAAATAGAAACCCCTAAAATAAAGGTAGAAGAGAGCGAAGACAGACGCTATGCGAAAGTCGTTGCCGAGCCGCTTGAAAGAGGTTTCGGCCTCACTCTCGGAAACGCGCTCCGCCGCACGCTCTTGTCGTCGCTGCCGGGCGCAGCCGCGCAGGGCATAAAGTTCGCAAACGGTATCGTAAAGCACGAATTTTCGACGATCCCCGGCGTAAAAGAGGACGTGACCGAAATAATACTCAATCTTAAAAACGTCTCTTTCAAGACCGCGGTCACCGACATCGGTTTCAAGGAAACTTTAAGACTTTACAAGGAAGGCCCGGCGGTCGTCACCGCAGGGGATATAAAACAGTCCGCGGACGTGGAAGTCCTCAATAAAGACGCGTATATCTGTACGATAGACGCCGGCGGCTCTATCGACGTCGATATTACCGTCGGAAGAGACAGAGGCTACAAGGGCGCGGAACACAATAAGACCGACGAAATAGATTATATTCCTATAGATTCCATCTATACGCCGGTAAAGAAAGTGAGTTTCAACGTGGAGAGCACGAGAGTCGGGCAGAATACCGATTTTGACAAACTCACGCTCGAAGTGTGGACGAACGGCGCGTTTTCGGGCGGCGAAATAGTAAGTCTTGCGGCGAAGATACTTCGCGAGCATATCGCCCTTTTCGAGACGACCGAAGTAATGCAGGGAAATATCGTCGTTCCCCCGAAGATCGATATGATAACGAAGATCAGAGAGATGACGATAGAGGATATGGATCTTTCCGTGCGTTCGTATAACTGCCTTAAAAGAGCGAATATCCACACAGTTGACGATTTGACGAAGAAGACCGAGGAAGATATGCTCAAAGTCAGAAATCTCGGCAAGAAATCGCTCGACGAAGTTATTTACAAATTAAATTCCTACGGTTTATCATTAATGAAAGAGGAGGACTAATAAAATGCCGGGAAAATTAGGTATGACCGCCACGCAGAGAGTCGCGGTATTGAGAAATCAGGCTTCCGACCTTTTATGGTACGGCAGGATCGAAACCACGCTCGGTAGGGCTAAACAACTCAGACCTTACGTGGAAAAGATCATTACGCTTGCCGTAAACACTTACGAAGACACGGTCGAAACGACCGTCGTTACGAAAGACAAGAAAGGCAAAGAAGTAACGAGCAAAGTTTTGAAAGACGGGCCGAAGAAACTCGCCGCGAGAAGAAAGATAATGACGAAAGTTTACGACGTTCAGGAACAGAGGGGCAAGGAAACCATGTCCGAGTTCAAGGCGAGAACGGAAGGCGTAAATCATCCTCTTATCGAAAAGATATTCAACGAGATCGCGCCTAAATACGCGCAGAGAGCGGAAGAACTCAAACAGAGAGGCGGATACACGCGGATCTATCAGATCGGCGAGAGAACGGGCGACGCAGCGCCGTCCGCGATAATCGAACTCGTCTGATAACGGAATTTTACCGATAAAAGCGGTCGCAAACAAGCGACCGCTTTTTTGTGCCGAAAAACGGCGAAAAACAAAAAGTCGGGCTATAAGCCGATTATCGGGCATTTTTCGTTTTTTCGCGATTTTACGTAAAATTTTCGGCGGAAAAACAATTTAAAATAATTGAAATAATTTGAGTATTGTGCTATTATATATAATATATAACTATAACAAGTGAGTTAAAAATGCGGGCTATAAGCGTAAAAAGATCGATCATTTTGATATTCGCGCTCGTTTCGGTCGCTTTATTTGCGATCGGAACGTCTTTTGCCGCGCGGGCGCTCGCTTACGAAAACACTTATTCCGCGGGAAACGACTATTCGGACGCCGCCGCTTTGCAGGCGAGGTATTCCGAACTCGTCGGCGAGATAGAAGAAAGGGAAACGGCGCTCGGCGAATACGCGCTCGGCTTTTCGGAAGTAAAGGAACTTATAGAGAGCAAGTTCGGCCGCGACAAACTCAACGAAACGGGAGATTACCTCGCGGAAAATTATCTTTACGGAAACAAGGGGCTGAACGCTATCGCCGGAATATGCGAACTCGCGCAGGATATAAAGGCGAACTACGCCGAGGGCGGCGTTTACGTTTCGTCCAA
Source organism: uncultured Eubacteriales bacterium (assembly GCA_902797515.1). GTDB lineage: Bacteria > Bacillota > Clostridia > Christensenellales > Borkfalkiaceae > UBA10281. The sequence goes on from CADBSX010000015.1 coordinate 5,884, forward strand.
TCCAGACGGACTTAAAAATTACCAGATAAGGGAAATAAAGGACAGGGCGGCGGAACTGCTCGACAGGCTCAAACTCAAAAATTTCCGCTCTTCCGATTATCTTTACGAAAACGCCTACGCCTTATATTCCGCATTTTCGGTAGAGGGCTTTAAGGCGGAAAGAGACGAGATAAACGGATATATACGCGCCGCCGAGGAAAAAGTCGGATATTATTTCGCATACTATTACGGCGACAAATTCGGCAGGGCTTATATCGAAGAAACGGTCTATTCGGGAAACGCGGACGACGTTTTATCGGATAAAGAGGCGAGCGTTGCCGCGATAAGCGCGGCGGCTGACGGCGCGGCGGATAAAGCGGACGCCTTAAACGGAATAAACGCGGCGGCGGAAGAATACGCGAAGAAGTTCGCGGACAGAAAGCCGTCTCTCGAAACGGCGGCGGAAAGGGCGTTTAAAGAACTTTCGGCGGAAACCGACACGGGAAAGGTAGTTTCGGGTTGCGAGACCGCGCTCAAAAACTATTCCGCGCTTACTACGTTGCCGCACTTCGACGGCGAACACGAAACCGACCTCAAAACGGGCTCTTTCGTCGGAGCGGACGAGGGCGGCGGAGATACGGCGGTCGCGCGCGAGATACTCAAACTCTACAAAAAGGCGACTTTAAACGGGATAGCCGACGTGAAGAGCGAAAAGACGGGAAATTACGGGATAACCGCGAGGGGCGTTATAGCGGACAACGCGGCGATAGCCGCCGCGCTCGCGGACGCGCTGACTTCGAGCGGCGAACTTCCCGCCGAGGCGGTTTACACGGTCGGAAGTCTTACGGTAAAGAGCGGCGGAGATATAATAGAGGCGTTTTCGGCGAGTTACGAAAACGACGGAACGCTCAAAGCGGGCGACGCGACGTCGGAAAACGTTTCCGACTATAAAAACGTCGCGACGCTTTCCTACGACGGCGAAAAGTTCGCCGTCACGCTGACTTGTTTAAGCGGCGAAGAGGAAAATCCCGTTTTCGACTGCGGCGGTAAACTCGGCGTTTCCGATACCGTCGCGCTCGCGGTCAAGAGAAACGTAAATCTTATAGCGAACGGCAAGAGGCAGGGAATAAGCGACGAGAACAAGGAAAAGGTTTCGGGAAAAACGCTGAAATATTCTTTCAATATTTCCGTTTTACAGCCGAACGGCTTGGGAGGATTTTCCGAAAAGACCGATTTTTCCGATCTCGAAGGCTGTTCGTACAGAGTATCGGTAACTTTCAAAAACGACGCGGAGACCGCGGAAAGCGGACTTGCGGCGATTTATTATAATCATACGAAAATAACGGACGTAATGGACGTTAAATGGGAGGGCAACGTAATGACTTTTACGGTGAACGACGTAAACGAAGCTTTGATGGTGAATATCCTCAAACCTGAAAAATGGACGGATTTCGCCTTGCTCGCGGTGATAGGGCTTGCGGCGCTGGTCGTACTGTTCTTGCTCGTGTGGCTGATAGTGAAGTTGGTCAAGAACAAGAAGTTCAGAGTGGTATTCGACGCGGCGGGCGGTAAATATACGAAAGTAATAAGAGTGAAACACCGCGGACAATTCTCTTATCCGAAAGAGCCGAAAAGAAAGAACTACGTGTTTATGGGCTGGTTCACGGATAAGAAATGCACCACGCGTTTCGCATCGACGGAACTCACGAAGAGAAAGAACGTCACCGTTTACGCGAAGTGGATGAAACTTTCGGACTATGAAAAACTCAACGCCGAATACAGGAAATTGAGCGCGGAAGTGAGTTCGGAAGTCAAAGAGATAGACGCGCAGTATTTCAATTCGCTGCAAAAAGATCCGCAGATAGAAAAACTCGAAACGGAAAAGAGAAGTTACGAGGCGAAGAGGGCGGAAGAAGAGAGAAAGACGGAAGAAGTCAAGTTGCAGGCGATAAGAGAGATAGAGCGTTCCAAAAACAACGAGGACGCGAGAGTCAAAGCCGAGAGAAGCGCGGAAGAGACCGAACAGCGTTTGCAGATGGTGCTTGCCGAAAGAGACGAGGCGATACGCCGCGCAAGGCAGGACGAGAGGGAAAGACTGCTCGATCAGATAAGACCTAACGGCGGTTTCGTCGCGATAGGCGGAGTCTCGGAAGAGAGCGGCGCGGACGCTTACGCGGGCAAATCCCCCGAAGAGATAGAAGAGATCATCCGCAAAGTCAAAGAAGACACCGCGCGCGAGACGGAAGAGAGAGTAAGGCGCGAGATGGAAGAAGAGGCAAAACGCCGCGCCGAAGAGGAAGAGCGAATCGCGAGAATAGTTGACGAGAGGATCAGAGCGAGGGAAGAAGAGAAGATCCGCGAAAAGGAAGAGACCGAACTCCGCGCGAAAGAGGAAGAGGAAAAGAGACGGCTCGAAGAAGAGCGGATAAACGAACTCGTAAACAAGCGCGTCAAGGAACTTGCGGAACAGAAAGAGAGAGAGGACGCCGAACTCGCCCGCAGGAAAGCGGCGGAAGAGGCTAAAACGGCGGCGGATCTCGCCATAATGGCGGCGCTCGGATCGAGAAGAGACGCCGCGGGCGGAACTATCGCGGAAGAGGGCAGAATAGAGGCGGCGGCGGACAACGCGGTGTTCGACGAACTCAAAGCCGAGATAAATTCCTATAAAAAGGCGGATAACCTCGAATACGCGCTCGAAGAGAAAAAAGACGTTATAAAGATAGCCAAGACAAGCGGCGGCGTGACGCTCGAAACGAACGTTCCGTCGGAAACGTTAAACGAAAGAGGTTATTCGACCGAAAAGACCGAATTCGGCTCGAAGATGACGGTTACCGCCGACAACAAGGAAGAGGCGAAAGACGTTATACAGGACGCAATGAACGAGAACGGCTATATTCAGGGCGGAGAGCCGACCGTGACCGAAAGTTCGGACGAAGAGCGGGCGAAAGGTTTCGTTTTCACGGCGAGGGCGGACAGAGTAGCCGAGACCGTCGCGGAATTTTACAACGTGATAAGGAAAGAAGTGAGTTCCTTCGTGTCGGAAAAGCCCGTGGAAAAAGACACGCCGCTCGTCAAGATGTTCAAGGTCAAGAATAAGGTGATAGCGATATATCTCAATCACACCGGCGACGGGCTCGTTCCGTCGGAAGAGGATATCGCCGCGAAGGGCTACCTTTCGTATATCGTCGTGAGAAACGCGGACGACTGCAAAAAAGCGGTAAAAGCGATAGACGAAACGATGAAAGCGCACGGGCTCGTAAAAGTTCCGCGCGAGGCGAATTTCGAAGACGCGACCGACGCGAAAGGTTTCGAATACGTTTTGAAAAAATAAAATAACTACTGTGAAAGGACAGCAAGAAGGAGTATAGAACAATGAACGACAAAATAATGGTTACCGAAGAGGGCAAAGCGCAACTCGAAAAAGAACTCGACGAACTCAAACTCGTCAAACGCCCCGAAATAGTCGAGCGCATCAAAAAGGCGAGGGATTTCGGAGACCTTTCGGAGAACGCGGAATACGACGCCGCTAAAAACGAACAGGCGAGGATTGAAGGGCGTATAGCGGAGATCGAAGCGACGCTCAAAGTCGCCGAGATAATAGACACGAACGGCAAAAAAGGCTCGGTATTCGTAGGCTCGAAAGTCAGGATACTCGATATCGACCTCGGCGAGGAAGAGGATTACGAACTCGTCGGAACGACCGAGGCGGACATAGCGAGCGGCAGAATATCCAACGAATCCCCGCTCGGACAAGCGCTCGTAGGCGCGAAAGAGGGCGAAGAAGTGACCGTTCACGCGCCGCAGGGCGACTATAAAGTCAAAGTGCTCGGAATAACCGTATAATCGGCGGACGAAAAATCTTTTACGGCGAAAGCCGTATTTTATTCGGGAAATGGATATAAAGATAACCAAAAAAAGGCTCGTAAATATGCTCAATTACGAGTGGATAAAGATGCTTATAGCGATAGCGGCGGCTATCGTTATATGGAATCTTATCTTCACCACTACGGCGACGCGCGCGACGATCGGGGAAACTTTCCACGTCGTTTTGTACGACAACGTGTCGGCGACGGGCGGGGACGCGCTCTTTCTCGGCGATCTGAAAGAAAAGGGCGTTTTAAGTTACGACGTGTTGGAGTCCGCGACGGACAGTATCCGCGGCGCCGGAAATTATTCGTCCGCGTATCTTCTTTCCGTCAGGATGTCCACGAAAGAGGGCGACGTTATCATAGCGGACGCAACCGTTCCCGAAACGGCGGAAGGCGAAGATCCGAAACCGAGCAATATGCAGACGGTACTCGACGGATACTATCTTATATCCCTTCCCAAATATTTCG
>CADBSX010000016.1 GCA_902797515.1 uncultured Eubacteriales bacterium
GCGGGAGCCCCTCGGCAAAAATATCCGCAAGCGGACATTGACGAGATGACAGATTAAGTTTCAGAAAACAAAATAAAAAAGAGGCGTTTCGCCTCTTTTTTTCGTCCGTAATTATTATTTCAATACCTTTCTCAAAGTCTCAAACATCTTTTCGACGTCGATAGGCTTTGCGATATGCCCGTTCATACCGGCGTTTTCAGCCTCTTTTATATCTTCCGAAAATACGTTCGCGGTCATCGCGAGTACGGGAATATTGCCCTTTTCTCCGCCTATCGAGCGGATCTCTCTCGTCGCCTCGTAACCGTTCATAACGGGCATCTGCACGTCCATAAGAATTACGTCGTATTCGCCCGCCTCGGCGGCTTTTACCTTTTCCACCGCCTCTTTGCCGTTTTCCGCGGTGTCCGTCTCTATTCCCGCGCCCGCGAGGACGAGACACGCTATTTCCCTGTTGACCGCGTTGTCGTCAACGACTAAAAATCTCTTGCCCGTAAAATCCGTTTCTTTCGCGGTTTCCGCGCTCTCTTCGCTCTTATCCTCTTCCGCCACGGGGAAACCGAGGGATATGATAAATTCCGTTCCCTCGTCCTGCTTTGTCACGACTTCTATCTTTCCGCCCATCATATCGACGAAACTCTTCGTTATCGCCATGCCGAGCCCCGTGCCCTGAATTTTATTGACGGTATTGTTGCGTTCGCGCTCGAACGCCTCGAACACTCTCGCCGCAAATTCCTCGCTCATGCCTATTCCGTTATCCTTTACTCTGATTTCGTAAAGCGCCTTTCCGTCGCCGAAACCGGTCTGGACGAGCACGACGGAAACTCTGCCCCCTTCGGGCGTGAATTTGAAAGCGTTGGACACAAGATTCAAAAGTATCCGCATAAGTCTGTTTTCGTCGAGAATAACTTTTTTATCGAATATCTTCGGTATTTCCACCGTATAGGCGATATTCTTCTGCTCCATCTGCTCGGAAAATATCTCGCGGACTTTATCCATCGTGACCGTAATATCGCAAGGCGCGGTGATAAGTTCCATTTTCCCGCTCTCTATCCTGCTCATATCCAGAATATCGTTGATAAGAGACAAGAGGTACTTGCTCGAATAGTCTATCTTTTCAACGTATTTTCTGGCTTTCGGCGGCAAATCCGGCTCCTTTAAAGCGAGGTCGGAATAGCCCGTAATGGCGTTCATCGGCGTCCTGATGTCGTGGCTCATATTCGACAGGAACACCGATTTCGCGTTGCTGCGCTTTTCGGCGAGAAGTTTTTCTTCTTCGCTCTTTATTTCCCTTTTTCTGACGACCGAGAAAATACTCAATATTATCACGAGAGAAACGAGGATTATCCCCATCTGCACTACGCCGTCGCCCAAAAACGCGGCGTTGAGCGCGCGCATCTTGTCGGACGCGTATTTTTCGGCGGCTCGGGCGGTCTCGTCGTCGGGATCGAGACCGAGGTCGTTCATAGTCTGTTCGTATTTCGCCGTCACGTCGTCTATCGCCTCTTTCGTGCGATTGTTGGTGGAACTGCGAGCCCACATAAGAGAAACGAGAAAGATAAGCACGAGCAACGCTATCCATACCACCGAAGTCTTGCCGAGCCGACGCATCTTGTCGGCGGATATAAGAAATCTGATAAATATTATGCCTATTATGCTCCACGTGACGAGTATCAGATAAGACGCCGTGGTAAGCGAACTCGCCGCGCCTATATCGGGGATAAGCAGATAAAAGGCGAAAGCGGCGGATATGGCGAAACCGATTATTCCCGTAATTTCGACCGACGTCTTTTTCTCTTCCCTTGCCGACTTCCACGCGGCGAGCGAAGCGTAGGCGTAGGCTATCGACGCGCCTATCGTGGTGACGTCCACTATCCAGCCTATCGCCGTGCGGCCGAAAAACGGAATAACGAAAGAGATCAGGGCGATAACGCATATAGCGTTCGCGGGAACGCCGTTTTTATTGAGTTTGCCGAAAAACGACGGGATAATTCCGTCTTCGGAGAGCGAATACGCGAGCCTGCTCGACGCGGAAAACGTCGCGACTATTCCCGTCGCTATCCCCGCGAAAGCCGCTATACCGAGAATTGCCACGCCGACAACGCCTAACGTCGTTTCCGCGGCGTAGAAAGTCGGAAGTCCGTGCGTTCCGCTCATATTCCCCGACGCGGCGAGATATTCCGCCCTGCCCGCGAAACCTTCGGGAAGAGCCGCGACCGCCGTAAAATTCAAAAGCACGTAGGAGAGCGTTCCCGCCAAAAGCGCGAAGATTATTATCGCGAGAGTTTTTCTCTTTCTGAAATTGAATTCCGCGGAAGAGTGAGAGATCGACTCGAAACCGACGAACGCCCACGGCGCAAGCGCGGCTATCGCGAATACCTGCGACGCGGGATTGCCTTCTCCGCCGAAAGCGGGCGAAAACGCAGGAAGAGAGCCCCCGTTTTTGACAAGCGCGGCGATAAAACATACCGTTATACCGCCAAGCAGTGCGAAGGCGAAAACTATCTGCGTCCATTTCGCGACCTTTCCGCCCGCGGCGCAGACGAGCCCGAAAACGACTATCGCGGCGACGGACAAAAGGACTTCCCCGAAATACACGTCGTATCCCGCGACGGTATAGTGAAAACCGAATTTGAAGAAGTCGCCGAAAAGCGTTCTCGAAAAAATCGAGAGCGCGGTCGCGTTCGCCCAAAGTATCGCTATATACGTGAGAAGTAAAAACCACGCGCATAAAAATCCGTGGTCGTATCCGAACGACTTTTTAGCGTAGGCGTAAGCGCCGCCCGCGTCCGAATTCCTGTTCATAAGAAAGTGGTAATTCACGCCGATAACGAACATTACCGCCGCCCCGACGAGCATCCCTATCGCCGTTCCGACAGGTCCCGCTATCGGCAGGAAAGTCGTCCCGGGCATCACGAACGAGCCCCAGCCTACGCTGCATCCGAACGCCAGCGCCCACACGCCCAAAGGCGATAAATACTTTTTAAGTTGAGTTTCTCCGCCCGTCGCGGCGGCCCCGTCTTTGATTTTACGCATAATTACGTCTTTGATTATACCACAAATAAATTATTATTTCAAGTATTATCAGTCGAGCCCCCGAAAATCTTGACGATTTTCGGGGCTCGCGCGCTTTTTTGTCTTTTATTCTTTTTCGTAGGGAACGTGCCACTCGGCGTAACGGACGAGAGACTCCTCCGTCCTTATATGCCGTCTTTCGCCGCTGTTCAAAGTCGCGATCTTATCCATATCCTCTTTCGTAAGTTCGAAGTCGAATATATCTATATTATCCCTGATATGCTCCGGATTTTTGCTCCCGGGGATAACGATGAATCCCGACTGCACGTGCCATTTGAGGACTATCTGCGCCGCGCTCTTGCCGTACTTTTTCGCAATCGACGCAATAACTTCCGAACCGAGAAGATCCGCCGTTCTTCCCTTGCCGCCGAGCGGATACCACGACATTATCCTTATATCCTCTTTATCCGTGGTTTTCCGCAACTCTTCCTGCGGATAAAAGGGATGGCACTCGACCTGTATCACCTGCGGTTTTAAAGAAAACTCTTTTAACACGTCGGCGATATACTCCCCCTCGAAGTTCGACACGCCTATACTTCTTATCTTGCCGTCTTTATACGCGCGGACGAGTTTATCGTATCCCTCGCGCCAATTTTTCGTAGGCTGATGAAGGAACAAAAGGTCGATATAGTCCGTTTTAAGCCTTTCGAGCGTTTCTTCGACCGCGTTCGGATTTTCGTATTCCGTCGGCCAGAGTTTCGTGGAAAGGAAAATATCTTCCCTCTTTACGCCGCCGCTTTTCATACCTCTTCCGACCGCCCTTTCGTTCCTGTACGCGTTGGCGGTATCGACGAGCCTGTATCCCGCTTTCAGCGCCTCTCTGACGCTGTTTTCGGCGTCCGCGGGCTCTAAAAGAAAAGTGCCTATTCCCACCGTCGGCATCATCACGCCGTTATTCAGTCTGACTTCTTTCATAATTGTTTCCTCCTTTTATTTTTTATTTTTTTATCCTTTTATTCAATATTGTCTGTTATCCATTTTTCGACTTCTTTTTTCGCCGATCCCACGCGCGAACCGACTATCGGCAGTCCCTCTTTCACGTCCGCGCCTCTCGCAATCTTCCTTATATCCGAAACGACGCTCGCGAGCCCGCTCCCCTCGTGAGTTACGAAAGGCATCACCGTCTTTCCCGAAAAGTCGAGACTTTCGAGTTGAGTGAACATAGGTCTCGGCATCGTTCCCCAGTAAACGGGCGCGCCTATGAATATGACGCTATAACCGTCTATCGCTTTAAGGCGTTCTTTGATTTCGGGCAACTTTCCCGCGTTCGCCTCTTCTTTCGCCTCTTGTATGCACTGCATATAATCTGCCGAATACGGGACTTTTCTCTCGACTTTGAAAAGGTCCGCCCCGCATATATCGCGGATATACTCCGCGACGACCTCGGTGTTTCCTTTATCTATATATTTGAGCGCCCCTCCGAAATAGTTTTCGTCCGCCCTCGAAAAATATATGACCAACGCTTTCATTTATCCTCTCCTCCGTAAATTTCTTTTACGTATCTTAAAGCCGCCCAGATTTTAGGCCAGCCGACGTACATCGCTATATGCGTCAGGCTCTCCGCGATCTCGCCGAGCGAAACGCCGTTTTTCTTGGAATTGGAAATATGGTATTTAAGCGAAGAATCGGTCACGCCTTGCGAAACGAGCGCGACGACGGTTAAAACGCACCTCTTTTTCACGTCGAGATACGCCGTTCTGTTCCAGACCTCGCCGAAAAGAATATCGTCGTTGAGCCTCGCGAATTCCGGCGCGATTTCAATAAGTTGATCCCGTCCCGCAGTCTGCTTTATATCCGACTTTTTATGAACGGCGTTCGCGGCGGCGTAATCTTCTTCAGAAACGGGCTCCGCCCATACCGTTCCCGCGTTCTTCCCCGCTATCTCCACCGCGATATGCGCAAAAACGGAGTCTTTCGCCGCGCCGTGCCAATGCTTTACGCCCGTCTTTATAAGCACGCAGTCGCCCGCCGTGAGTTCTATCGGCTCTTTCCCCTCTTCCGCGTAATATCCGCGCCCGTAAGTCGCGAGAAGCAATTGCCCGCCGCCCTCTTCGGCGTTGTGGATATGCCAGAAATTCCGACAGCCCGCCTCGAAAGTCACGTTCGCGACGGACGCCCCTTTTTCGCAGAGCATATTGAGATAACTTTGCCCTGTGAAATATTTGCCGTACGGATTAGGCTCGTCCAAACCGAAAGGCACCGTTCTCAATTCCTCTTCAATCATTTTTTACACTCCTTTTTATATAGTCCGAAACGATCGCGGCGGGATCGACGCCGCCGTCCGTGAAACACCACAAGTTGAGCGCGCCGTAGTAAACGCTCACCGCCTCTTTCGCCTCTTTTTCGTCGCCGAGTATCTCGGCGACCGCACGTATATCGTAGTTCAATTTACTCTTCCCGTAAAAACTTCCCCTGACGCTGTGCGAAAACCATTGCTGCGCCGTTTTAAGCCCGCTTTTCTTTATGTGGTTTATCGAATTTTCGAGAAAAAACCGCAACCTCTCGGCTTTCGGAAGGCTCGCGTCAGATTTTAAGTCGTCGTAAAATATCTTTATTTCCCGCTCTATAAGGTCCTCTTTCGATTTGAAATGAATATAGAACGCGCCCTTCGATACGCCCGCCGCTTTCGTTATTTCCTCGACCGATACGCCGTCGTATCCCCTTTCGTTTATAAGCGCGATCGCCGCCGCCGCGATCTTTCTCTTATTCTCTTCCGATTGCTCTCTTCTTCCCGTGTTGTCGTATTTCATATTCCGATTATACTATTTAATTGACCACAAGTCAAGCAATTTAAAAACTTTATCGGAAAATTTTTTCAGACACGAAAAAAGGCGGCGGTATTTTCCGTCGAAAATACCGCCGCCGCATATTTCTTTCCGCGTTTTTAAACGCCGCTGTAAGCCGAAAATCCGCCATCTATCGGTATTACCGTTCCCGTGACGAAACCAGACGCCTCGTCGTCGCACAGCCATAAAAGACAGCCTATAAGGTCCTTTATCTCGCCGAATTTCTTCATAGGCGTCGCGTTAAGTATCTTATCCGTCCTCGCCGTAGGCGTTCCGTCCGCGTTGAACAGCAGATCTTTGTTCTGTTTCGTCACGAAAAAGCCCGGGGCTATCGCGTTACACCGAATACCGCACGGCGCGAAATGCACCGCAAGCCACTCGGTAAAATTAGATATTCCCGCTTTCGCAGCACTATACGCCGGTATCTTCGTCAGCGGTCTGTATGCGTTCATGCTCGATATGTTTATTATATTCCCGCCCGTCTTTACCATGCCTTCGGCAAACACCTGCGTTACTAAA
>CADBSX010000017.1 GCA_902797515.1 uncultured Eubacteriales bacterium
AAGCGGTATTCTTTTGAAACCGACGAGAATTTCGTAAGGGATAGTGCCGACTTTTCGCGCTATCTCTTCCGCGGTTATCTCTTCGTTTCCCTGTCTCCCGAGAAAGACCGCCGTATCTCCCGCCTTAACGCTCTCGTCCGCCTCGGAAAAACACATGTCCATACATATCCGACCTATTACCTTTCTTCTCTTGCCGCCGATAAGTATATAGCCGCCCGAATACGCCCTCGGAAGTCCGTCGGCGTAGCCGAGAGCCACGGTCGCGACCGTCTCGCCGCCGCTCGCGACGTATTCCCCGCCGTAACCTACGGTTTCGCCCGTTTCGAGCCGCGCCGTCCTTATCACTCTGCCGAAAACGGTAAGGGCGGGCGAAACGCCTTCCGCGCCGTAACCGTAAAGCCCTATACCGAGTCTCACCGCGTCGAAAAATACGTCGCCGTATTTTAAGGCGTCCGTCGCGGCGATATGGCGGGGAACGGAAAAGGGGATAAGCCCAGCCATATATCCGAACGCGCGTTTCTGCCGCTCTCTCGCGTCTTTATCCGACGGATCGTAAAAATGCGAAAACACGCCCGTTATCTCTACGTTCTTATTTCCGACGGCGGCTCGGAGAATCGCCGAAAGTTCCCTTTCGGTCTTTACGCCTATTCTGTTCATTCCGCTGTCGATCGCTATCTGTATCTTCGCCGCTTTCCCGATTTTTCGGGATATTCCGGTCAGTTCCGCTATATCCCTCTCTTCCCAGACTGAAATTTCAACGCCCTTTTCGACGAGAAATTCGCGCTCTTCTCTTTCCGAGCCGCCGAGAAGAATTACGCTTTTTTCGGCGAAAAGTATTTCTTCCGCCTCTTTTGCCGTCGCGACCGCGAAACCGTCCGCATCCGCGAGCGCGGCGGCGACTTTTTTCGCCCCGTGCCCGTAAGCGTCCGCTTTTAAAACGCATATCGCTTTGACTTCTTTTTTAAAACCGCTCTTTAACGCCGAAAAGTTTTTCGCTATCCTTTCGGTATCCGCCTTTATTCCCGCTCGCATTACCGTATCATTATATTAGATTTTTCAAAAAAAAGTTCGCCGCTCGGCGGGCGATTTTGCCCGCCGAGCGGCGAAACGCTTTACACGGAGCGCGTTTTGTGTTATAATTTCCGAAAAAAGAAAAGGATATATCTGTATATGCACTCGCTTGCGGAATTTACCGAAAAATCGCTGACCGCGTTTCACGCGCGGGATAACCTCGCAAAAATACTCTCCGAAAACGGCTTTGCAGAACTCAAAGAAACGGAAGAGTGGAAAATAGAAAAGGGCGGGAAATATTACGTTTCGAGAAACGGCTCTTCCCTTATTGCGTTCAAAGCGGGCGAATATCTCTCGTTCAACATAGTCGCCTCGCACGCCGATTCGCCCTGTTTCAAACTGAAAAATAATCCCGAAATAAAGACGGAAAACTACGTTAAATACAACGTCGAAAGGTACGGCGGCGGCATTTTTTACTCGTGGCTCGACAGACCTCTGAAAGTCGCGGGAAGAGTGATCGTCGAAAAAGACGGAAAACTCACGGCGAAAACCTTCGTTTCCGAAAAGACGGTCGTGATACCGTCGGTCGCGATACACTTCAACAGAACGGCGAACGACGGGATAAAACTCAATCCGCAAGTAGATATGTGCCCGATAGCGGGACTTGACGGAAACGGGGATATAGCCGAAGAACTCGCGAAATTCGCGGGGGACGGAAAAGTCGCGGACTGCGACTTGTATCTCGTCTCCGACCAAAAGCCGTTCTATTCGGGATATAAAGGCGAACTTCTCTCTTCGCCGAGGATAGACAATCTTTCGAGCGCGCTCTCTTCCGCGGACGCCCTTATAAACTGCGACGCGAAAGCCTTTCCCGTCGTATTCGTCGCGGATAACGAGGAAGTCGGAAGTTCGACGAAACAGGGCGCGGGCTCGAAATTTTTATACGACGTTTTAAAGCGGATAGCCGAATGCTATGCGGGAAATATCGACGTCGCGCTCGCGAACTCTTTTATGCTGTCTTTCGACAACGCGCACGCCGTTCATCCGAACCACGCGGAACTGTCCGATCCGACTAACAAAGTTACGCTCGGCGGGGGAATAGTGATCAAGCACCACGCGGGGCAAAACTACACGACGGACGGTTTCTCTTCCGCGATAGCGAAAAAGATATTCGACGCGGCGGGCGCGAAGTATCAGGACTTCTATATGCGTTCCGACCTTCCCTGCGGGGGCACGCTCGGCGCGATAAGTTCGGGAAACGTTTCGATAAAATGCGCGGATATAGGACTGCCGCAACTCGCGATGCACTCGGCGGTCGAAACGATGGCGGTTTCCGACTACGAAGAGGGATTGAAGGGCATAACGGCTTTCCTGTCGGCGAGGATAATATCCGACGGCGACAAAACGACGGAAATATTATAAAACCGCGAATTACGCATCAAAAAAGGACCGCTCGAAAGCGATCCTTTATTTTTTGACTTTTCAGCCCTGATTTTGCCCTGAAACGCAACGGTACTCGCCCGTTCTTATCTCGCAGACGTCGGGATCGTAGCCGTAGCCTTCGATCGCGACGACGTTGTTTACGGTAAACCGTCCTTCCTCGCGAGCCGCGCCGAACGAACCGTAAACGTTGAAATTAGGCGGGAAATCCTGTCCGCTTTGCATTCCGTACGTCCTTTTCTGGTCGGCGTCGGGCAAAAATCCCGGATGATAGTCTATCCATAAAAAGATCTTGTCTGTCTGATTTCCTATGAAAAACGTGCCTTCAACCGTTTTTCCGTCGTATTCATAGCGGAAAAGCAAAATGCCGTAAGCGGGATAAGTGGTCATAAAAGTGAATACCGCGCCGTCGTCGTTTACGTATTCTCCGTTAGGGAAATAATATTCTTCGGCGCGTTTCGCGTCGTGTTTATATTCTTTGAGTTCCGAGTTCTCTTTAACGTAAGTGCCGAATTTAAAGGGCATTTCGCTCATGCGGTAATAGTGGCAACGCGGAGTGCCGGAATAAGACAAATCGATTTCCCGCTCTTCGATCATTACCGTAAATTTAGTAAAATCGGTCTTAAAATCTTCCGTGTAGCAGTAGAGCCAATCTCTGTGTCTTTTATCGCCCTTTATCTCGAAACCGATACTTAAAGGCGTGGAAACGTCTTCGCCTTCTCCCCTGTAAACGACTCTGTAAGCGCCGTCGCGGACGAGTTCGCCGTTTTCGTAATACTCGAATTTCATCACGTTTTCCGAGCCGTCGAAAATAAAATAATCGTCGGTCGGCTCGTTCGTGTCAAAATCGAGATATATCCACTTGCCCGTGGTCTCGACGCTCTTATCGAACATCCGTTCGACCGTTTGGTCGGAATTCGCCTGGAATATATCTTTTAACAAATCGCAGCCCGTCGCGAAAAAAACGCAAGCGGACGAACATAACGAAACAATAAACGCTATCGTTTTTTTGATCATTTTTCACCGATAAATCAAATAGACCGCGACGCGACGAAGAACTTCGCCGCGTCGCGACCGTTTGAAAATTATTTTCCGAAATATCTGTCCAAAAGACCTTTGAAAGCCTTTCCGTGACGGGCTTCGTCGCGGGCGATCTCGTGAACGGCGTCGTGTATCGCGTCGAGATTAAGCGCCTTCGCCTTCTTCGCAAGCGCGGTCTTTCCCGCGTTCGCGCCGTTTTCCGCGGCGACGCGCATCCGAAGATTTTTCTCGGTGCTGTCGGTCACGACTTCTCCGAGCATCTCCGCGTATTTAGCCGCGTGTTCCGCCTCTTCCCAAGCCGCTTTTTCAAAATACGCGCCTACTTCCGCGTAACCTTCGCGGTAGGCGACTCTCGCCATGGCAAGATACATTCCGACTTCGCCGCACTCGCCGTTAAAGTCCATTTTAAGCCCTGTTTTGATCTCTTCGTCAACGTCTTTCGCGACGCCGACGACGTGTTCCGCCGCCCAAGACGTTTCTTCGCTCTGTACGGTGAATTTTTCCCCGGGACATTTGCATATCGGACATTTTTCCGGTGCCTCGTCCCCTTCGTGTACGTATCCGCATATCGGACAAACAAATTTTTTCATTTCCTTTACCTCCACGTGTTGTTTTATCAAAGCGTCGGGATCTACGATCTTTTTCACACCGTTTTCTCCTTTATCTTTCCTTTATTTATGATAAACGAAAAACCGCGTTTTGTCAACCGATTTCCGAATTTTCGTTATCTTTATAGTTTTTCAAAAACAATTTCGGACCGAGTTCGTTCATCAGTTCCGCGATAAACACTATCGCGAAACCTATTATAATATACACTTCGAGCGTTCTGCCGCCGACCAAGACGTCGAAAAACACGCCGAACACCGATTCGAGGCTCAAAATAAGCGAAGTTACGGTAGGATTAGTCCATTTCTGACCTATCATCTGCCCGAACTGCGCGAAACACGTCGCGAAAAACGCGAGATAGAGTATTTTCCGGACCGCGTCGAAACCTATGGAAAACTCCGAGCCGTACAGCGGAAATTCGTAAACGCAGGTTATCGCCGTAAAGATAACGGCGACCGCGCTTATCTCGACGAAAAGCAGACACACGGGATCTTCTTCCGAAACATATTTGTCGATAAAAACTATCTGAAGGGCGTAAAACAGTCCGCATCCGACCGAGAGGACGTTGCCGAGAGTTTCAGTATCCCCCGCGACTTCTTTCTTGCCTATGACCGCTATGAACGCTATGCCGAGAAGGCACAGAAAAGTCGCCGCGACGTTGAACGCGTTCGGTTTTTTCCCGACGAACAGCCACGCGAGAAAAGGAACTATAACGCAGTAAGTCGCCGTTAAAAATGCGTTTTTCGACGCCGTGGTGTATTTTAAGCCGAGAGTCTGAACGCCGTACGCGAACGCGAGGACAATACCGAGAAAAAGACCTTTGATCAAGGTCTTTTTAGTCATTTTCTTAAACCTCTTCGCGCCGAGAACGGCCAGAAGAGCCGCCGCTATCACGAACCTCGCCGCGAGCGTGAAAAAAGTAAAATTGCCCCCGCCTATTTTTTCGAGAGTATCTTTCAGGACAATGAACGAACTCCCCCATATTATCGTCGTAGCGAGCAGCAATAATTTTCCGAAAAAACTTTTTTTGTTCATTTAACGAAAACAAGGCATACGGCAAGCAGCCGAATAAAAACGTTTTTATTCTGCCTTGGATTCTTTGGCGGATTTGTCTATAACCAAAGTTCCGTCGTAATAACCGCACTTAGGACATACCTGATGCGACGCTTTGAGTTCGTGACACTGCGGACACTCGACAAGCGTCGGGGCTTTTACCTTGTAATTGTTTGCAAATCTCTTGTTTCCTCTCTGTTTGGAAACTTTATGCTTAGGAACAGCCATATTTATTCACCTCTCTCGTTATTATTACAATTGCATTGCTCTTTGTTAAGGTTTATTCCGCAGACCGGACACAAGCCTTTGCAGTTATCCCCGCAAAGCACGGAATACGGAAAAGACAGAATAACCGCGTCTTTTACCATATCGGTAAGATCAACCGTTTCCTTATAGTAAGGATAGGCGTCTTTATTTTCGCCGTTCTCGGAAAAAACCTCGTCGAAAGCGACGGTCTTTTTATAAGTCACAGGCTCGAAACATCTCGAACAGCGCGTAGATATCCCGTAACTTATCTTCCCTTCCGCGTAAACTTCGCCGTCGCCCGTCGTAAGACGTCCCTCGACGGTAACGGGGAAAGCGAAAGACGAAAAAGGAAGAGTTATAAGAGAATCCTCCGCGGGAAAATCGAAACGGAAATCCGTTTCCCTTATTCCCCTGAACTTCAATTTCTTTAAGTCTATTACCATTGACCGCAACCGATAAGTTTATCAAGCAGAGTCAATTATATATTATTTTTTCGTTATTGTCAATTTTTTTAAGCGAAATTCCCGAAAATGATCACTAATTTTTTATTTTGTTTATTTACTTGTAAATTTATAAAAAGTATGATATAATATCTACCGTCGGCACGTAGAGCCGACGAAAAGGATATATTATGATAGGCTGGCAAATTACCGAAAAGGACAAACTCGAAAAAATAAGCGGCAACGAGATGCTCGACGATATAGAGAGCGCGAAAGTCAAGATAACCGCCTCTCTTTTGACCGAAGAGGATATCGCCGTGATGTCGGGCGAGGATAAATCGGTATCGTTTCCTATAATCCCGTCGAAAACGGCGATAGGACAGATCTCCGAACTCGGACAACAATCGGCGTACCTCGCGAAAGGCACTCGCGTATTCCTCTCGTCCGTTTCCCCTTGCGGAAAATGCTATCACTGCACCAACGGAAGGGAAAAAGACTGCTATTCGTTTAAAATAGCGGGCTATAACCGCGACGGCTTTTTAAAGGATTTCGCCGTAAAGCCCGTAAAAGAACTGTTCGCTCTGCCGCCGAGCGTAAAGGACGCCGAGGCGGTCTATCTCGGTTACATCTCGCTCGCCCTTTCGGTGATCGATAAACTCAATCTTCAGAAAGGTCAGCACGTTGCGATTTTCGGCGCGGACGTTCTCGGCGCGATAATAGCGCAACTTATCATCTACTATCAGGGCGTTCCTATTCTTCTCGACGACGACGACGAAAAACTCCTGCTCGCGAAAAAATCGGGAGTGTATTACGCTCTGAACACCGAAAAGAAAGCGGAAAAAGAAGTATTGGCTATAACCGGCGGAAGGCTCGCGAACAAAGTGGTTTATATTTCCCGCTCGAAACTTTCCACCGACCTCGCTTTCAGGCTCTGCGCGCCCTCGGAAAGCATCGTGTTCGTCGGATTTTCTTATCCGAATATGAAAGTGGCGTTATCGTCCGCGATAGCGAAAAATCTATCCGTGATTTGCGTTACGAACGGTTACGGAAACGTGGAGCCGGCGATAAACATCCTCGCGAACAACGCGCTCGACCTCTCTAATTACTACCTCGTTCCGACCAAAATGGACGATATAGAAAAGAACGTCGGCGAAATGCTCAAAGATTACAAGGCGAAGAAAAAAGTCGGCAATCTTCTCGTGAATATGCTCGGTTGAAAAAAAGCAAAACGGTCCGAAAGGACCGTTTTTTTTCAGTTCAGAAGTTTTTTCATTTCGTCGTACAGATCGCCCGCGCCGAGAATAAGTATTATCCCGCCTTTGTCCGCCCGCTTTTTCAGCGTTTTTAAAAGTTTTCCCGCGTCCTCGAAGTATTCCGCGTCTCCGCCGATCTCTTTATATAAATCGTAAGCCCCGCCGCCCGCAACGTAATTTTCGCGCGCGGCGTAAGTTTTATATAATATAACGTCGGGAATACCTTTGAAAACCTCTTTGAACCGCTCTTTTAAAAACAGCGTCCGAGAATAGGTGTGCGGCTGGAATACCGCCGTTATCTTGTCGGTTATTTCCCGCGCGGCGGCGACCGTCGCCGCTATTTCGTCGGGATGATGAGCGTAGTCCGCTATCACTTTCGCGCCCTTTATCCCGCCTATTTCCTCGAACCTTCTCTTCACGCCCGTAAAACTTTCGAGCCCTTTCTTCACCGCTTTTACGGGAAGTCCGATCTCCAACGCGACGCTCGCCGCGCCGAGCGCGTCGTACGCGTTGTGTTTTCCGTAAACCGAGAGGTTTATCCTCGCGAGAGTTTCGCCCCATCGCGCTATGTCGAAAGAATATTTTCCGTTCTTTTCCGACGCGTCGAAAAGAACGTATTTGCTGTTTTTGTCCGTACCGAACCTAACCGCGTTATCTCCGGAATAGGCGTTTAAAACGGCGTCGCCGTCGAAGAGAACGCACTTTTTCGCTTTTTTGAAAAACGCGTAATAGGTTTCGTAGAGTTCTTCTTCGGACTTATAACAATCGAGGTGGTCGGGCGCGCAACTCATACACACCGCGTAGTCGGCCGTAAACTTCGCGATATTCTTTTTAAATTCGCACACCTCGCTTATAAACAGGTTTCCGCCTTCGGACGCCATGCCGCCGAGTTCTCTGTCCTCGCCGCCGATATGCGCGGTAAATTCCTCGCCCGCCGCTTTGGCGATATGCGCAAGCATACACGTTACCGTCGTCTTTCCGTGACAGCCGCAAACTCCCGCTACGACGCCGAAATTTTCCGATATCATAGAGAGAAGCGCGGCGCGGGACAAGACGTAAAGACCTCTGTTTTCCGCCTCGGCAAGTTCCGCGTTGTCACGTTTTATCGCGTCGTTATATACCACGACGTCCGCGTCGCCGACGTTTTCCGCGCAGTGACCGAGAAAAATTTTCACGCCTTTACTTTGCAGTCTTTCCGTCCTTTCGCTGCGCGTTATATCGCTTCCG
Organism: uncultured Eubacteriales bacterium; assembly: GCA_902797515.1. Classification (GTDB taxonomy): domain Bacteria; phylum Bacillota; class Clostridia; order Christensenellales; family Borkfalkiaceae; genus UBA10281. Next base: position 8,318 of record CADBSX010000017.1, read on the forward strand.
GACACCTCGAAACCGAAACCGAGCAGGTATTCCGCGAGCGCGCTCATACTCACTCCGCCTATTCCTATAAAATGGATATTCAGACTTTTTTTACAATACGGCATACCAAATTATATGTTTTTAAGCATATATTTTGATACTTTTCGACGTTTTTTTTAAAAAATTTTAAAAATTTTCTTAAAATTGTTGAAAAGTCCCGAAAAATATAGTATCATTATTATAAGAATTATGCTTTAAGGCGGTACAGACAATGAAAATTTCAGACGTAAGAGTACGCATCGTACAGAAAGAGGACAGCAAACTCAAAGCCGTGGCGTCGATAACCATCGACGATTGTTTCGTCATCCACGACATCAAGATAATAGAAGGCTCCGAAAACCTCTTCATCGCGATGCCGTCGAGAAAGACGAGCGAGGGCGAATATAAGGATATCGCCCATCCGATCAACACCGAAACGAGGCAGACGGTCATCGAAGCGGTCCTGCAAGCGTACA
>CADBSX010000018.1 GCA_902797515.1 uncultured Eubacteriales bacterium
TGTTCGCCGGCGCGGCGATAGCGGGGATAATCCTTACGAATATTTATTATAGTGGAATAATTTCGTGTTTTTCCGCGCTTTTCGGAGTATGATATGCGTATAGCAATAGTCGTCGAATACGACGGAACGGAATACTGCGGCTGGCAGATACAGCCGAACGGGAACACCGTGCAGGCGGAACTCGAAAGAGCGGTCGAAAAGGTGACGGGGGAAAGGACGCCCGTAACGGGCAGCGGCAGAACGGACGCGGGAGTACACGCGCTCGGACAAGTCGCGCATTTCGATACCGATTTTTCTATCCCGCCCGAAAATTTCGCGTTCGCGTTGAACGCGGTACTTCCGAAAGATATAAAAGTTATAAAGAGCGAGAGGGCGAAAGACGGATTTCACGCGCGTTTTTCCGCGAAGAAAAAGACTTACGCTTATAAATTCTACGTTTCGGACGTTCCGAGACCGCTCAAAGACAGGTACTTTGCGAGAGTGCCGTATCCTCTCGATTTTTCCGCAATGAAAAAAGCGGCGGAATATTTCGTCGGGGAACACGATTTCAGGTGTTTTCTCGCGAGCAATTCTTCCGTTAAAGATACGATCCGCACGGTTTATTCGGCGACTATCGGAAAAGACGGCGAGGACTACGTTTTTACCGTCAGCGGAAACGGTTTTTTGTACAATATGGTGCGGATAATGGTCGGAACGCTTATTAAGGCGGGAACGGGAAAGATAACGGCGGAAGAAGTCGGGAAGATAATAGAGAGCGGCGACAGGTCGCTCGCGGGGATAACCATGCCGCCGCAGGGACTGACGCTTATATCCGTGGAATATACGGACTGAAACGCTTTTTCGCTTTTTTTACCGTTTTTATATAAAAACGCTTGACGTCCCGTTTTGTCATTTCGACCAAGGCGTAAGCCGCGCAGAGAAATCTCAGAAATCGGCGGGGAAAAGAAAAAGTTTGGAACGTAATGAACAAATTCCGTAATGGCTTATAGTTTTTACGAACGCCGTTTCCGATCCTTTTCGGCATTTTTATTATTTTTGTATAAAAACGCTTGACAAAGATACGTAAATTTATTAAAATATTTTGGCGATTATACGGAAAATGCCCGAAGAACCAAGCCCCTCGGACGGCGTATTCCTTATAATTATAAATAAAAACAACGGAGAATCGAAATGAAGACATATATGGCTAACGAGGCCACGGTCGAAAGAAAATGGTACGTCGTCGATGCGGCGGGAGTTCCTCTCGGCAGGCTCGCGTCTCAGGTCGCGGCAGTACTTCGCGGGAAACATAAGCCTACTTTTACGCCCAACGTGGATACGGGGGATTTCGTTATCGTGGTAAACACCGACAAGGTGGTATTGACCGGCAAAAAAGCCGAACAGAAAATGTACACTTATCACACGGGATATATCGGCGGATTAAAGCAGACGCCGTATTCCAAGATGCTCGCGGAAAAATCCGACCTCGCGGTTTACGAGGCGGTAAAGGGCATGCTTCCGAAGAACAGTCTCGGCAAAGCGATGCTTAAAAAGTTAAGAGTATATAAGGGCGCGGAGCATCAGCAGCAGGCTCAACAGCCCGTCGAACTCAAAATCGACAAGTAAAGCGGAGGATAGAAAATCATGGGAAAAGCAACAGTAAAAAAGAAACTGCAGTTCTGGGGAACGGGCAGAAGAAAGAGCGCCGTCGCGAGAGTCAGACTTATCCCCGGCGGAAACGGAACGATAACCATAAACGGAAGGAGCATTGACGAATACTGCGATCTTGACACGCTCAAACTTATTATACGTCAGCCGCTCGTTCTGACGGAGACCGAGAGCAAGTACGACGTATTCGTAAACGTCGTCGGCGGCGGTTTCACGGGACAGGCGGGCGCGATCCGTCACGGAATATCGAGAGCGCTTATAGAGGCGGAGCCCGAACTTCGCGCGGCTCTTAAAAAGGAAGGATATCTTACGAGAGATCCGAGAATGAAAGAGAGAAAGAAGTACGGCTTGAAGAAAGCGCGTAGAGCGCCTCAATTCTCGAAGAGATAAAAATCCGACACGAAAAGAAAACGACTATCGCATTTTTGCGACGGTCGTTTTTTATATTTTTTAAAAATTTTGTCACATTTTTGTTTTTAAAATCGTCTATATATTGACGGATAAGTTCAAAATATGATAATATAATAAAAAGACTGATTAAAAAGCGAGAAAAGCGATGAAAAAAGCGAAGAGGTTTCTGACGGTACTTTTAGCGGGGATAATGATTTCTTTCTGCGTGTTTTTTATATCATGCAATTTAGAGAATAAGAACAGCAAAAAAAACACAATAAAAGTTGTTGCATATATAACTAAAATAGAAATTCCCGAAGATTGTGAAATTGTATATAAATATACTCGGAACAATGTCGGTTGGGGTCCGGGAAGAAATACACAATATACAGTTTTTAAATTTGAGGTCGAACCTACGGAATTTTTAAATGACAACGGTTTTTCTTCTGAAAGGGATATTAAAAACGAGAACGACTTTTATAACGGCGATTTTGGTTTTAACACGTATATTAGCGAATATCCGGACGAATTTATTCCCGATTTGGAAAACGAATATTTATGGCTAACGGTTGAAAGAGTTTATTTCTTTTATTTGAAAGAGATATTAACGTTGTATGTTTATATTCCCGCATAAAAACAAGTGATTATTGCTTAATCAAAAATTTTAAGGAGATAAAAA
>CADBSX010000019.1 GCA_902797515.1 uncultured Eubacteriales bacterium
AGGCGAGGACGTAAGGCGGAAGATCGCGCTGTTTTGCAACGTCAAGCCCGACTGCGTTATATCCGACCTCACCGTGGACTGCCTTTATGAAACGCCGCTTATGCTGCACGCGGGCGGGCTGGATAAGGTAGTCGCGAGGGAACTCGGTATAAAGGGCAAGCCCGACCTTAAAAGTTGGAAAGACCTTATAAAGAAGATAAAGTCCGCGAAAAAAGAAGTCGTTATCGCGCTCGTCGGAAAATACGTAAAACTTCACGATTCCTATCTCTCCGTCGCCGAGGCGTTGTATTCGGCGGGATACGCCGTCGGGGCGAAAACGGTTATAAAGTGGATAGAGGCGGAGGACGTGACCGAGGAAACGGCGGCTGATATTTTTTCGGGCGCGAACGGGATAATAGTCCCCGGCGGTTTCGGCGCGAGAGGCATAGAGGGCATGATAGCCGCCGCGGCTTACGCGAGAAAGACGGGAACGCCCTATTTCGGAATATGCCTCGGTATGCAGACGCTGTGTATGGAATTCGCGAGAAACGCGTGCGGACTTCTCGGCGCGACTTCGGGCGAGTTCGACGAAAACGCGGAACATAAGATAATAGACCTTATGCCCGACCAGTCGGGGATAACGAGTAAGGGCGGCACCATGCGGCTCGGCGCGTATCCGTGCGAGATAAAGGAAGGAACGGTACTCTCGGCGGCGTACGGGGAAAAACTTATAGCCGAAAGGCACAGACACAGATACGAATTCAACAACGATTACAGAGAGATCGTCCGAAAAAACGGGCTCGTCCTTTCGGGAATATCGCCCGACGGGCGGATAGTCGAGGCGGTCGAATACGGCGAAAAGGGATTTTGCGTCGGCGTGCAGTTCCATCCCGAATTCAAATCCCGCCCCGATAAACCGCATCCGCTTTTCAAAGCTTTTTTGAAGGCGGCGGCCGAAAAAGCGTAAGACAAGGGCGGCGCATGAAAATTTGAAAAACACGAAAAGGAAGAAGAAAATGGAAAAATTCGATATAACCGAAAGATTTGCGGAAAACGTGTTCACGGACGCGGAAATGGAAAAAAGACTGCCGGAAAAAGTCTTTTCGGCTTATAAAAAATGCATAGAGGACAACGAGCCCCTCGCTTTTCCCGTCGCCGACGAGATAGCGAAAGCGATGAAGGACTGGGCGGTCGAAAAGGGCGCGACGCACTATACGCACTGGTTCCAGCCGATGACGGGCGTCACCGCCGAAAAGCACGACGGTTTCATAGAGCCTTGCGGCGGCGGGGCGATACTGAAATTTTCGGGCAAAGCGCTCGTAAAGGGCGAGCCGGACGCGTCGAGTTTCCCGAACGGGGGACTTCGCGCCACTTTCGAGGCGAGAGGTTACACCGCGTGGGATCCCTCGTCGAAAGCGTTCGTGATGGACGGCTCTCTCTATATCCCTACGGTGTTCTGTTCTTACGGCGGCGAATCGCTCGACAAGAAAACGCCCCTTTTAAAGAGCGTGGAAGTCCTCGAAAAACAGGCTCTTCGGATAGTTAAACTCTTCGGCGCGAAAAACGTGAAAAAAGTGTATTCGACCGTCGGCGTGGAACAGGAATACTTTCTGGTGGACAAAGAAGTCTATGAAAAGAGGCTCGACCTCGCGACTTGCGGAAGAACTCTTTTCGGGGCTCAACCGCCGAAAGGTCAGGAACTCGAAGACCACTACTTCGGCAAGATAAAACAGAGAGTCTGGGAATATATGAAAGACCTCGACAGAGAACTCTGGAAATACGGCGTTTACGCCAAAACCAAACACAACGAAGTCGCGCCCGCGCAACACGAACTCGCGTCGGTATATACTACGACAAACCTCGCGGTCGATCACAATCAGATAACGATGTCGCTTATGAAATCGGTCGCGAACAGGCACGGCATGGTGTGTTTATTGCAGGAAAAGCCTTTTTACGGCGTGAACGGCAGCGGCAAGCACAACAACTGGTCGCTCGCGACCGACGCGGGCGTAAATCTTCTTGAACCAGGGGATACTCCCGCCGAGAACGCGCAGTTTCTCGTGTTTCTGACGGCGGTCGTCGCGGCGGTGGACGAATATCAGGACCTTTTGAGGATATCCGTCGCGTCGGCCGGCAACGACCACAGACTCGGCGCGAACGAAGCGCCGCCCGCGATAGTTTCGATGTTCGTCGGCGAAGAACTCGATTCCGTGCTCGACGCGATAGAGAGCGGCGTTTCCTACGTCGGAAAGGACGCGGGCGAGATAACGGTCGGATCGAGCATATTGCCGCATATCCCGAAAGACAAGACCGACCGCAACAGGACTTCGCCTTTCGCTTTCACGGGAAACAAATTCGAGTTCAGGATGGTAGGATCGAATATGTCCGTCGCCGACGCGAACACGGTCATAAACACCGCCGTCGCGGACGAACTCGGTAAGATCGCGGACGAACTCGAAAAATCGAAGGATTTCAAATCCGATCTCAACGAGGTCATAAAGAGGCTTATACGCGAGCACAGGCGCATAATATTCAACGGAAACAACTATTCCGACGAGTGGAAGGAAGAGGCGGGAAGAAGGGGACTTTTAAACCTTCCGACGACGGTTGACGCCCTTCCGCACCTCGTCAGAAAGAAGAATATAGACCTCTTCGCGAGAAACGGGATATTCACCGAATCGGAAGTAAAGAGCAGATGCGATATACGCTTCGAGAGTTATATAAAGACGGTGGATATCGAAACCAAGACTATGCTTAAAATAGCGAAGAGAGAGGTGATCCCCGCGGCGATAGCCTTCCAAAAAGAACTCGCGGAAGAGATAGCGGCTTTAAAGGCGGCGGATATGTCCGCGAAATCGGAGAGGGATCTTCTCGGAAAGGTTTCCGAAATGTTCGACGGACTGTATTTCGCGACCGAGAAACTCGAAGAGGACTTCGCGAAAGCCCCGAAAGGCGAGTTTTACGAAGAGGCGCTTTACAGAAAGGACGTTATATTAAAGGATATGGCGGAAGTAAGGAAATACGCCGACGGGCTCGAAGAGAGAGTCGGGAAATCGTTCTGGCCGTTCCCGACCTACGCGGAAATTCTGACGAGCGTAATGTATTGATTTTACGGGCGGGAAAGGCAAAATTGCGGTATTTCGCCCTAAAAAATAAAAAAATCGGAAAAAATTTTTCAAAACCGCGTAAAAACGTTTGACAACGGCGGGGAAAAGTATTATTATTGACGCATATTTTTGAAAAGGAGCGCAAATTATGATCTCGGCAGGTCTCGTACTAGTCGTCATTATAGAGGTTTTGGTCATTATCGGGCGAAGACCTGTTTGCGTTACGAAAAAATAATACGGTTTTATCGTGATACAAACAAGGTTCGCTGAAAATACGGCGGACCTTGTTTTTATAAAAAAATAAAAAATAAAAATTTTTCGGAGGTATCCAAAAATGAAGAAAGGTTTCAAGGCAATGGCGGGAGCGATGACTCTCACGATGGCGGTCGCGGCTTTCGCGGCGTGCGGCGGCGGAAACGACAAGAATTACGCGGAAAACAACACGCAGTTTAAAATTTGTACTTCCGGCCCGCTCACGGGCGACTACGCGAAGTACGGACTCGGCGTTAAAAACGGCGCGACGATGGCGGTCGAAGAGATAAACAAAGTTTCGCAAGCCGAACTCGGTTTCACGTTCAAATTCGATATGGCGGACGACAGAGCCGATCCTACGGAAGTTACGTCGAAGTACACGAGTTTTTACGAGAGCGGAATGCAGATAAGCCTCGGCACGGTGACTTCGGGCGCGTGCATACAGTGGAAAGCGGACGCAAAGGACGACGGGATATTCATGCTTACCCCGTCTGCGACGAGCGACGCGGTTTACGCCGATTCCGATTATACGTACCAGATGTGTTTCTCGGATAACAACCAAGGAACCGCGGCGGCGAAGTACGTTAAAGACAACGTTACGGAAAAGACGGTCGGCGTGTTCTACCAGACGGACGACGAGTATTCGAGCGGTATTTACAACACGTTCATAGCGGAAATGGGCGACAAGGCGAGCGCGGTCGTGAAGGCGTCGTTCACGAAAGACACGAAAACGGATTTCAGTTCGCAGGTGCAGACGCTCAAAGACTGCGAGTTCGTGTTTATGCCGATATATTATTCGGACGCGTCGAGATTTATGACGACGGCGAACCTCGCGGCTAACAAGATAGAGCAGTATTACGGCTGCGACGGTCTCGACGGAATAGACAGTATGGCAGGTTTCGACGTTACGACGATCCCGCAGGAAATATCCTTCCTTACGCACTTCAATTCCAACGCGGAAGGCGGCAAGGCGAAAGACTTCGTGGATAAATACACCGAAGAATTCGGCACGGAAACGCTCAATCAGTTCGGCGCGTCGGCTTACGACTGCGTTTACGCGATATACGAGGCGTTAAAGGCGGCGAAAGCGGACGGAAAAGAAGTAAAGGTCAATATGGCTCCGAAAGCGGTCTGCGAGATAATGAAAGAGCAACTTCAGAAGATAACGCTTACGGGATTCGTCACCGGCACGACCATTAAATGGAACAAAGACGGCACGGTCAACAAGCCCGCGGACAGAGTTATCGTAAAAGGAATAGACAAATAATCTTAAAAAACACGGCGAGCAAAGCCCGTTTCTACGGACTTTGCTCTCGCTTGACCGCGATAACTTCGCAACGCGGCGTTTCCGCGCGGTTTATTTTTAAAATTTTCGGTCAAATGGAGTAGTAATGGAATTTCTGACTACGTTTATCAACGGATTGAGCCTCGGCGGCGTTTACGCGCTGATCGCGCTCGGTTATACTATGGTGTACGGCATAGCCAAAATGCTGAACTTCGCGCACGGCGATATAATTATGGTCGGCGGATATACCATAATGGTGTTTTTCAATATGACGGGATTGCCGCTCGCGGCGGCGGGCGTCGCCGTCGTATTCTGTATCGTAACGGGCGTTCTGATAGAAAAACTCGCCTATAAGCCCCTTCGCGGGGCGTCGCCGCTCGCGGTGCTCATAACCGCGATAGGCGTGAGTTATCTGCTCGAAAGCCTCGCGCAGATAATATTCGGCAGCGACCACAAAATGGTTATTTTAAATCACTGGGGAACGCTGGAAATAGGCGCGTTCTCGGTGAGTTACAATACGATAGTAACGCTTTCAAGCGCGATAGCGATAATGATCGCTTTAACTCTTTTCGTCAACAGGACGAAGGTCGGCAAAGCGATGCTCGCGGTGTCCGAGGACAGGGACGCCGCCTCGCTTATGGGCATAAGCGTAAATAATATAATAACGATCACTTTCGCGATAGGCTCGGCTCTCGCCGCGGTCGCGGGCGCGTTCTACATACTCAAAACGCCCGACGTATCGACCACGATGGGCTCTATGCCCGGGATAAAGGCGTTCACCGCCGCGGTAATAGGCGGTATAGGCTCTATCCCCGGGGCGATGCTCGGCGGACTTTTGCTCGGAATAATCGAAACGGCGTGCCTTGCCGTTCCCGCTCTCGCGCCGTTCGCGATCGCGATAGAATTCGGACTGCTTATAATCATACTTCTCGTGAAACCTACGGGAATACTCGGCAAAAAGAAAAGGGAGAAAGTATGATATGAACGGCTTTAAAACTTATTTTACGAACTTTAAAAAGACCTTTAAAGTAAAGAATTTCATAATGTACTTTATAGTCGCGGGCGCGATGATCCTCTTCGGGGGATTAGGCGCGGCGGGCGCGCTCAAAAGGTCGTTCCTCGTCCTTCTGGAACAGATGGGATACGGAATAATAGTCGCGCTCGCGTTAAGTCTCGTCGTAGGTTTCCTCGGCGAACTCTCTTTGGGGCACGCGGCGTTTATGTCTATAGGCGCGTTTTTAGGCTGTTATTTCCAGAACAGCGTGTTCCCCGCGCTGTCTTCTTCCTCGCCTTTCGTTGCCCTTCTTCTCGCTATGCTTATCGGCGGCGCGGCGGCGGGCGCGTTCGGATTTATAATAGGACTTCCCGCTCTGCGATTAAAAGGCGATTACCTCGCGATAGTCACTCTCGCTTTCGGCGAGATAGTGAAAGTCCTGTTCCAGAATATTCCCGTATTCGGCGGCGCGCTCGGCATACAGAATAAGTACCGTTACAACGTAAATTCGCTTTATATAATCATTTTCGCAGTGCTTTTATTGACGCTTATTATCGTTCAGAACCTGATACGCAGCAAGCACGGCAGGGCGGTGACGGCTATCCGCGACAACGAGATCGCGGCTAAAAGCACGGGCGTGAACGTTTCGTATTACAAGATAGCGGTATTCGTCATATCCGCGGTGATAGCGGGCGTCGGCGGAGTGCTTTTCGCGGGAACGCAGAACACTTTCAAACCGGCTAAATTCGACTATAACTATTCTATAAACATCCTCGTTATGGTCGTTCTCGGCGGCATGGGAAACATTAACGGAACGATAATTTCCGCCGCGATAATAACGTTTATAAACGTCAGACTCGGCACGGTGCTTACGGGCAACCTCGCGGTTCTGAAAGATATTTTCTACGCGCTTATCCTTATCGCTTTGGTAATTTACAACAACGCGCCCGCGCTCAAAAAATTCAGGAGCAAATACAACCTCAAAAACGGCGCGGCGGCGGTATGGAATTTCCTCGTCCGCGCGTTTACCAAAAAGAAAGCCGAGCCCGATCCCGCGCGGGAAGTGGAATTCGGCGCGGACTGGTCGAGGATACCTACCAAAGTCGAGATGGACGAACTGTTATCGACCGATTTCATCCCCGAAACGGATAAGCCGGACAGGGGCGAAGGAGGGGAAGGCAAATGAACGAGATAGTCTTAAAGACCGAAAACCTCGGCATTTCTTTCGGCGGACTGAAAGCGGCGCAGAACGTCAATCTCACCGTTTATAAAAACGAACTCTACGGCTTAATAGGTCCTAACGGCGCGGGCAAGACGACCGTATTCAATCTTCTGACGGGCGTTTACAAGCCGACGAACGGTACTTTTTCGCTGATGGGAGAAAACCTCGTAGGGCTTAAACAAGCCGAAATAAACAAAAAGGGAATAGCGAGGACTTTCCAGAACATCCGTCTTTTCAACAATATGTCGGTTATAAAAAACGTTATGGTAGGTCTCGCGAACAGAAAGGAATACAAGTGCAACCTCGCGCAGTCGCTTTTCCGCACGCCGAAGTACTACGAAACGGAGATAGCGATGCGGGCGAAAGCCAAAGAACTTTTGGACGTGTTCGGACTTCTGGAAGAGCGCAACCAACTCGCGAGCAATCTTCCCTACGGAAAGCAGAGGAAACTCGAAATCGCGAGGGCGCTCGCGACCGATCCGAAACTTCTTCTTTTAGACGAACCGGCGGCGGGCATGAATCCGCAGGAAACCGAAGAACTTATGGAAACGATTAAATTCGTTCGGGATAAATTCGATATGACGATACTTCTTATCGAACACGATATGAAACTCGTCGGCGGCATCTGCGACGAACTCACCGTTTTAAACTTCGGAACGGTGCTTTGTCAGGGGAAAACGGACGAAGTACTTTGCAATCCGGAAGTAGTGAAGGCATATTTAGGAGAATAAAAATGGCGTTACTCGAAGTGGAAGGTCTGGAAGTTTCTTACGGACTTATAAAAGCGGTTAAAGGCGTGTCGTTCACGGTCGAAAAGGGCGAGATAGTCGCGCTTATCGGCGCGAACGGCGCGGGCAAGACGACGATAATGCACGCCATAAGCGGACTTATTCCGAAAGCGGCGGGGAAAGTCGTGTATAACGGCGAAGACATAACCTCTCTCGCGCCGCATAAAATAACGGCGAAAGGGATAAGTCAGGTCCCCGAGGGCAGGCGGATATTTCAGGAACTCACCGTTTACGAAAATCTCGTTATGGGCGCTTACACGCGGAAGAGCAAAAAGGAATTCAAAGATACTCTTTCTTACGTTTACGACAGATTTCCTATTTTAAAGGAAAGAAAAAATCAGGTGGCGGGAACTCTTTCGGGCGGCGAACAGCAGATGCTCGCGATGAGCCGCGCGCTTATGTCGCATCCCGACCTCGTGCTTTTGGACGAGCCGAGTATGGGGCTGTCGCCCCTTTACGTCAATACGGTTTTCGACGTTATAAAGGAAATGAACGCGGACGGAAAGACGGTGTTCGTCGTGGAACAGAACGCGAACAAGGCGCTCGCCGTCGCGGACAGGGCTTACGTCATCGAAACGGGGAAAATAACGATGACGGGAACGGGTGAAGAACTCCTTAAAGACGAGAGGATAAAAGCGGCGTATCTCGGAGAATAAAAACGGGAAAATACGGGCGGCGGACGCGTCGGGATAAACGATCCCCGACGCGTCCGCCGCTTTTTTTTATAAAGGACGCAAAAATTTTTGATTTTTTTGAAAAAATATTATATAATAAACAACGGTTATAAAATGGAAAGAGAAGATATTTCTCTTTCGCGAAGGAGACGTGCATTGAGAAACGGGAAAAAGAAAGAGCCTTTCGAGAGGATCGAAACCGACGAAAAAAAAGGGCTGACGAAAGAGCAAGCGGAAGAACGGATAAGCAAAGGTTACGGGAACGTTGCGGACGATCCTAACGAAAAAGGCGCGTTGAAGATAATAGCGGGCAACCTGTTCACGTTTTTCAACGTGGTTCTGCTGTCGATAGCCGCGCTGTTTATAACTTTCATAATATATCTGAAAGCGACTGGGCATTCGGACGTCGCCGACAGTTATTTCGGATTTTCCAAATTCGTGTTCCTTATCCCCGCGGTAATGAACGTCGCGATGGGCTCGTTTCAGGAAATAAAGAGCCTTAAAGTGATCAAAAAACTGCGTATCGTTACGGAGACGAAAGCGAAAGTGGTCAGAGACGGCGAAACGCAGGTCATCGAGGCGGCCGGGATAGTTCCCGACGACGTAGTCGCGATCTCCGCGGGCGATCAGGCGGCGGCGGATATAAAAGTTCTGTCGGGCGAGGTATTCGTTGACGAATCGATGCTTACGGGCGAGGCGGACCACGTGAAAAAGATCGTCGGGGACAAGATACTGTCGGGCTCTTCGATAATAGTCGGCTCGGCGTATTGCCGCGTCGAGGAGACGGGCAACGACACCTACGCCGCGCAACTTACGCGTAAAGTGAAGAGCGGCGCGAGGCACAAGTCCGAACTTATGACTTCGATAATGAATATTATAAAGATACTGACCGTAGGGCTCGGCGTCGCGATAACGACGGTTATTATCACGATGGTGGCGAAAATAGCGGCGACAGGCGGCGACGCGGCTGTCTGGGACGGCATGACTCTCTCTCTCGGCGATCCCGTCTCTCTTGCGCTCATCGCGGTCACGGGCGGAACTTACGGAATAGGAATGATCCCGTCGGGACTCGTCCTCACGACTTCGGTCGCGCTCATGATTTCCATCGCAGGGCTCACCAAAAAGCAAACGCTTATACAGGAACTCTATTCTCTCGAAAACCTTTCGAGAGTTGACGTTATATGCCTCGACAAGACGGGCACGCTTACGGACGGAACGATGACCGTTTCTTCGGTAAAGGCGTTCGCGCCGATGGAAGAAGTCGAACGCCACGCGAGGGCGCTTATGGCGGCGCAGGGCGAACGCAACGCGACCGCCGAGGCGATATACAACAAATTCGGGATCGACGAAAACGCCGAATATAGAGAAAAGATACCTTTTTCGAGCGCGGTCAAATATTCGGGGCTCGTCTATAACGACGGGAAAAGACTGCTTATGGGCGCGCCCGAATATCTGCTCGACAAGAGCGACGAAAGGCTTTCGTTTGCCGCCGACTGCGCGAAAGAAGGAAAGCGCGTTATCGCGCTCACTTTGGACGGGGAACTTATAGCGTTCTTCGTTATAGAGGACCACATACGCGACACCGCGCCCGAAACTCTTCGCTTTTTCAGAGAAAACGGCGTCACGGTAAAGGTCATTTCGGGCGACAATCCGCTCACGGTATCGAAGATAGCCGAAAATTGCGGAATAAAATTCGCCGACAGATACGTATCCTTGGAAGGCGTTCCTTTGGAAAAGATCCCCGAAATCGCGGAAGATTATACCATTTTCGCCCGCGTGACTCCCGAACAGAAAGAGGCGCTCGTTGCCGCTTTGCAGGATAAAGGGCATAAGGTCGCCATGACGGGCGACGGCGTAAACGATATTCTCGCGCTCCGCAGATCCGACAGTTCCATAACTTTCGCGAAGGCGACGGAAGCTGCGAAATCGTGTTCGGACGTAGTTCTTCTCGACAACGATTTCTCGCATCTCAAAGAAGTCGTCGGCGAAGGGCGGCGCGTTATAAGCAATATTCAGAAAACCGCGGTTTTATATCTTATGAAGTCCATCGCGGTATTCATCTTCGCGTTCGCGCTTATTCCGTTCCCGAAAGGGCAGATGCTCTTGTCGGTCGAAAATCTCTATATGCTCGAAGCCGCGGCCATCGGTACGGGCGGATTCCTTCTTTCGCTCGAACCTATACGAAAACCGATAAAAGGCTCGTTTATGCGGAATATACTGACGCAGGCTCTCGCGGCGGGCGCGCTCGTTTCGATAGGAATACTCCTTCCGCTTTTGCTTTACACGTTGCCGCAGAGTTTCGGCAATCCGCCGATAATAAAAGAAGAAAACGTCCGCGCAATGATGACTATACTTATAAGCATCGCGGGATTCGTAGTCCTCTTCGCGATGTGTCTGCCGCTTAATAAATACCGCGCGATAACGATAGGCGCGCTGCTTGTCGTAAGCGCGTTTTTAGGGCTTTTATTGCCCGCGTCGTATATAGGCGGTCAGACGATAGGTCCGAAGATGATGGAATTCGACGCCGCGGCAGGGCAGACGATCTTCGATTCCCCGCTGATAAGGCAGATGTTCCGTCCGGCGAATTCGGAAGTTCTCGTAAATCTGTTTTCGGATAAAAACAACTTTATAGTGTTCAGGCTGTTCCTGTACGTCGCCGTTCCTATCTACGTGCTTATCCAATTCGCGTTGGAAAATTTCAACAGAAAGAATTACGGCAAGGACGTAAAGAAAAACCGTTCGTTCCGCATAGGCAGAAGGATGCTTCTCTCTTCCGGAATAGTTTTCGTTCTTCACGCGATGCTTTCCGCGGCGGAAGCGTTCGCCCCTTTGTTCAGCGGACAGGAAATCATCGCTTTCGGCGACAAATACGGCGTAGGCGCGGGATTTTCGGTTGTTTTGAACACCTTGTTTATGTTCATACATATCGGGATAGGCTTTATCGGATATAAGACGTGGAAAGATCCTACGAAGAAGATGCTGAACGCGGCTTTTATCACGGCGATAGTCCTTTTCGCGGCGACGCTTATAAATATGATCCTCTCGCATTCCGTAATAGCCGAAACGGAAAGCGTGCTTATGATAATAGACAGCATACTCGTTCTTGTGGAAACGGTCGCGTACATCGTCGGCGCGATCATAGTCCGCTCGCAGTATTCCCTCGGCTTGTTGAAACCGAGAGAAAATTAAAAATCGGACTAATAACGATAAATGATAAAGACGGGAGGGCTTGCGAAATCTTTCGCAAGCCCTCCCGTCTTATATGAAAGAAAAGCGCCCGCCGCAAAAGCGGCGGGCGCGGTTTCCTTATTTTAAGAGCCGCGTTTTTCCGCGCGGATGAGTTTTTTCAGTTTGCGCCTGTAATGACCGTAGATAAACGAGAAGATTATCATCACGAGCCATATCGCCCCCGAAATTATCGTGCAGGAAACGGGCGTCATTTTAAGCCCGCTCACGAGCATGGCTA
>CADBSX010000020.1 GCA_902797515.1 uncultured Eubacteriales bacterium
ACGTATATCGTAAGGGCTATCGCCGCCGCAACGCCGAGCGCGTTGTAGAAAAGAATAAGAATAGCGAATATTATCAAAAGACCTATTCCCGCGGCAAGCATCGCCTTTTCGACGACCGAATCGCCGAGCGTCGCGCTCATCTGCCTCGCCTCTCCTATCGTGAATTTGATATCGAGCGTACCGCTCTTTATTATCGACGATATCGTGTTTGCGGTCTCGTAATCGCCTATTCCCTCTATCTGCGCCTGCGGACTGTTGATCTCCGAATTTGCCGTCGGGGAAGAAACGAGCCTGTCGCCGAGGTAAATACTCATTTGTTTGTTGTCGCTCTGGCTTATCGTCCTCGTCGCGCTCGCGAACTTCTGCTGTCCCGCGGCGGTGAATTGAAGGACGACTATAGGCTGACTGTCCTTATCGTAGGCGGGATAGGCGTTGGAAATGTCTTTACCGGTAAGGTAAACCGTTCCCGCGGAATCCCTGAATTGAAGTTCGCCCTGATCGCCGATAAGGCTAATGACTTCGTCGGGATCGTCCACGTCGGGTATCTCTACTCTTAAAGAAGTGCCGTCCTGAACGGTTATCGTTGCTTCGGTATAGCCGCTGCTGTCAAGTCTCGTAGTGAGAGTCTTTATTACCGCGTTGAGTTCGTCCTGCGACGGATTTTCCCCGTCGGCAGGCACTAATACGGCATAATATCCCCCCTCCAAGTCTATGCCTTTACTTATAATCCCGAATATCGACTTATAGTCTTTCGTACTGTTCGGCACGGGCCCCGAAACGAAGCACGCAAACGCGAAAAATGCGATAAGTAAAGCCAATACAACCAAAATTATAACGGATTTGGTCTTGCTCCTGCGCATTATTGCCTCCTGCTGTCAAGCATTTTATCTTGTACCTTTTTACCGTCGTCGGACTTGTCCGGAAAAACGGATATTTATACACTTAATAATTATATAACTAAACGGGGGGATAAGTCAATAATTTTTAACGGTTTTTTGAAAATTCGGCTTTGATTTTTAATTTTTTTCACGTAAAAACGCGCCGCGGCGAGCCGCGGCGCGAAAAAAACGTCTTTTCGCGTTTCAGAACTTTCTTCTCGGAAGGTTTACGCTGATAACGCCGGAAATAACGCCCATCGCCGCCCCGAACAAAACGTCGATAAGCATAGATAATCCGAAAGACGCTCCGCCCGATATAAGTCCGAACAAAAGAGAGGACAAAAGCGACGATATTAAACCTATAAGAAGTCCTTTGAGCCAGCCTTTTTCGCCTTTGACGAAGAGGACGGTTCCCGCGAATACGGACAGGACTTTGATGAACTGATTGACGGGACGTATCACGCTCTCGCTCATGCCCGTAACGTCGAGCAAAAGCGCGAAAATAAGCACGCACGCGAGAGTGATAAGCACCGCCGTTATAACGCCCCTTAAAACCTGTTTATATACGTTTCCGAAAATTTTTTCCATAGAAAACCTCCGCACAATAATCTTATGCGGAGGCATTTGCTTTTATTACCGTATTATTCTTTATTTTCGGTCGCGCCTTCCGTTCCGTCGCCGTTCTCCGTTTCGGAAGTTTCCGTTTCAGTCGCGGGCTCTTCCGCAGGGGCGTCGGCCTCCCCGCCTGTTTCGCCGTTGCCGAAAACGTCGTCGGAAGCGGTGTTTTCGCTTTCCGCGATCGGCGCTTCAAACGTATATATTGCCTGTTTGTCGAACTTTATGGTGCTTCTGTTTTCGCCCGTTCCCGTTTCGATAACGAAAGTATTAGCCTCGTGGTCTATCTCTACCACAGTTCCGACTATACCGCCGATCGTAGTGATCTTGTAACCGGGCTGTATCGCGTCGCGTTTCTTCCTTTCCTCTTCCATCTGTTTGCTTCTCTTTTTATTCGAGTAAAAAGTATAAGCGATAAAGAGCACCACTATTACCGCGAGAACGATAATAAGCGGAAGATTGCTCGTCCACGGATTAGTCGTCGTCGTGGTTTGAGCATTTTCACCTTCGAGTAAATTAAACAAATTCATTTTCAAAACTCCTAAATTTCTTATATCTATAATATAATTTTTTTTATTTAAAATCAATCGTTTTGCGGTTATTTGTTGAAAATTTTGTCATTTTTCACAGAACACTCACGACTCGCGGTAATATTTTTCGTAAAATTCCTTTCTGTATTCTTTGAAATAGCCGCCTATTATGGATTGTCTTATCCCGCGCATCAGTTTCGTAAGATAGGTGATGTTATGCAAACTTAAAAGCATACCGCCCGTCATTTCGCCTACGTTTATCATATGGCGGAGATAGGCTTTCGTGTAGTTTTTACAGCAATAGCAATCGCACTCGGCGTCAAGCGGCGAAAAATCTTCTTTATACTTTCCGTTTCTGACAACCACTTTTCCGGCCGAAGTCATAGCCGTGCCGTTTCTCGCTATCCTCGTCGCGAGAACGCAGTCGAACATATCTATTCCGCGCATAACGCCTTCGACGAGGCAATCGGGACTTCCCACGCCCATCAGATAACGCGGAATATCCGTCGGATAATGCGGCAGCATCGAGTCCATAACGTCGTACATTATCTCTTTCGGCTCGCCGACCGACAGGCCGCCTATACCTATACCGTATTTCGCGTAAGGAATAGTTTCTTTGAGAGACGTCGCCCGAAGGTCTTTGAAAACGTTGCCCTGCACTATCGGAAAAAGCGCCTGATCGGGATCTTTATGGTGATTATAACATCTGTCGAGCCATAAAAGAGTTCTTTCCATAGCCTTGCGGCTGTCCTTATAATCCGTTCCGTAGGCGGTACATTGATCGAACGCCATTATTATATCCGCGCCGAGGTTGTTCTCTATGTCGATCGCCTTTTCGGGCGTAATGAAATGCTTGCTGCCGTCAACGTTGGACGAAAAAGTCACGCCTTCGTCCTTTATATCGTTGAGTTTGGCGAGCGAAAATACCTGAAAGCCGCCGCTGTCGGTGAGAATAGGCTTTTTCCAATTCATGAATTTATGAAGTCCGCCCGCTTTCTTCACTATTTCGTCGCTCGGCCGCATATAAAGGTGATAAGTATTGGCGAGAATTATCTGCGCGCCCGCCTCTTCGAGGTCTTTCGGGAAAACGCCCTTCACGGTCGCCTGCGTGCCGACGGGCATATACACGGGCGTCTCTATATCGCCGTGCGGCGTATGAAGTATCCCCGCCCTCGCCCCCGTTTCGGCGTCCTGTTTAATTGTTTCAAAATAAAATTTTTCCATATATCAAATGAAAAATACAGGCGAAGTCTATAAAATAAGACAAGCGTCGCCGAAAGAAAAAAATCTGTATCTCTCTTTTACCGCCGTATCGTACAGTTCAAGTATTTTTTCCCTCGTCGCGAACGCGGATACGAGCATAATAAGAGTGCTTTCGGGAAGATGAAAGTTGGTTATAAGCGCGTCAACGCATCTGAACTTGTACGGCGGATAAATAAATATCGAAGTATCGCCCGACTGCGCCTTTACGAGTCCGTTTTCGTCGGCGACCGTTTCAAGCGTTCTCACGCTCGTAGTGCCTACGGCTATAACTCTTCTGCCCTCTCTTTTCGCCGCGTTTATCTTTTCGGCGTTCTGCCTGTCGATGGAATAATACTCGGTGTGCAT
This sequence comes from uncultured Eubacteriales bacterium, assembly GCA_902797515.1. Taxonomy (GTDB): domain Bacteria; phylum Bacillota; class Clostridia; order Christensenellales; family Borkfalkiaceae; genus UBA10281. The sequence continues at coordinate 3,632 of CADBSX010000020.1, forward strand.
TTTATGCTCTTCGAGGTTCTCCGATTTTACCGGTCTGAAAGTTCCGAGCCCGACGTTGAGATTGACTTCCGCGAACTCGACGCCTTTTTCTTTCAGTTTCGCGATAAGATTTTCGGTAAAGTGCAATCCCGCGGTCGGCGCGGCTGCCGAACCTTCTTTTTTGCAATAGACGGTCTGATACCTGTCCTTGTCAGTCAGTTTTTCGTGAATATACGGCGGAAGGGGCATTTCCCCGACTTTCGATAAAATATCCTCGAAAACTCCGTCGAAAATAAATTTTACTATCCGTCCGCCGTCGTCCGTCCTCGAAATTATTTCGCAGGAAAGTTCGTCGTTTATTTTGAGAACGGTCCCTTCTCTGCACTTTTTCCCGGGCTTTACGAGAGTTTCCCACCTCGCGATGTCGAGCCTTTTCAAAAGCAGTATCTCCGCTTTCCCGCCGTGCGCCGTTTCGGCGTATATCCTCGCGGGATAAACCTTCGTCGTGTTTATGACGAGAAGATCGCCTTTTTTAAGTATATCCGCAATATCGCGGAATATCTTATGCGAGACCTCGCCCGTCTTTCTGTCGTAAACCAAGAGCCGCGAAGAATCTCTCGGCTCTATCGGCGTCTGCGCGATAAGTTCTTTCGGCAGATCGTAATAAAAATCACTCGTTTTAAGCATATTATTCGTCGAACAAAGTAAGTTGGTTCTTCACTTTTGCAGGGATCGGTCTGCCGAGATGCTCGTACGCCTTAGGCATCGCGACTCTTCCCCTCGGACTTCTCGAAATAAAACCGAGTTGCAAAAGATACGGCTCGTACATTTCCTCTATCGTGTTGCTGTCCTCGTTCACGGTCGCCGCAAGCGTTTCGAGCCCGACGGGCCCGCCGCCGAATTTGTCCATAAGCGAATTCAAAAGCCGCAAATCTATATTATCGAGACCGAGATCGTCTATCTCCAACCTGTCGAGGGCGTGTTTCGCGTCCGATAAAGTAATTTCGTCGTGTTTCATTACCGCCGAAAAATCCCTTACTCTTCGGAGCAATCTGTTCGCGATCCTCGGCGTGCCGCGGCTTCTTTTAGCCACTTCTTCCGACGCGTCGTAAGCTATTCTGTTCCCGAGCGTATCAGCGGAACGCCTGACTATTTCCGCAAGTTCCGCGACCGAATACATTTCGAGCCTGCAAATAACGCCGAATCTGTCGCGGAGGGGGGAAGAAAGTCTGCCCGCTCTCGTCGTCGCGCCGACGAGCGTGAATTTCTTCAAAGGTATCTGCACCGACCTCGCCGACGGACCTTTTCCGATAATGAAATCGAGCGAAAAATCTTCCATCGCGGGATATAATATCTCTTCCACGTTGTGGTTGAGCCTGTGTATCTCGTCGATAAAAAGCACGTCGCCCTCGTTCAAATTCGTGAGTATCGCCGCGAGATCCCCCGATTTTTCTATCGAAGGACCGGACGTCACCTTTATCTGTACGCCCATTTCCGCCGCGATTATGTGCGCGAGCGTGGTTTTACCGAGCCCGGGAGGCCCGTAAAGAAGAACGTGGTCGAGCGGTTCTCCGCGAAGTTTTGCCGCTTCCATAAAAACGGATAAATTCGTCTTGACCTTGTCCTGTCCGACGTATCCTTCCATCGACTTCGGGCGAAGAATGTTCTCGACTTCGTCGTATTCGGTTTTCGTGCTTACGATCAAGCTCTCTTCTTCATCGAACATAGTATTCTTACCTGAAATTATCTATTCAAAGACCTCAAAGACGACGCGATGACTTCCTCTATCGTTTTCGCTCCCGCCTCTCTCGCCGCTTTTACGGCGTTCTTGCTTTCGGTACTCGTAAATCCGAGCCCTGTGAGCGCGATGACCGCGTCTTCGTCCTCCTTCGACACGGGAACGTTGATTTCAGGACCGGTAAGCACGGATATAACGTCTTTTTCTACGTTTTCGCGAAGTTCCAAAATTATCCTCTCGGCGGTCTTTTTGCCGAGCCCTTTTATCTTTGAAAGCGTTTTGACGTCCGCCGTCGCGATAGTGGTCGCAAGATCGTTTATATTCATTCCGGAAAGTACGGCAATGCCTATTTTCGGACCTACGCCCGACACCGTTATAAGTTTCAGAAACATACTCTTTTCCGCTTTGGTGTCGAAACCGTAAAGCGAAACGCCGTCCTCTTTTACTTGAAAATACGTATAAACTCCGCCCTCTTTCTGCGCCGAAAGCCTTAAAAGCGCCTGCGCGGAACAGAGTATCTCGTAACCTATACCGTTATTTTCGAGGACTACTCCGCCCTCGAATTCGTCTATTACTTTTCCCTTTATGTACGCTATCATTTTATTCCGAAAGGACTCCTTAATCTGTTCGTCTGACTGTGCGTTAAAGCGACCGCGAGCGCGTCCGCCGCGTCGTCCGGACGGGGAACTTTATCGAGCCGCAGAAAGGTCTTTACCATAGCCTGTATCTGATGCTTGTCCGCCCTGCCGTAACCCGTAAGCGCCTGCTTTATTTGCAACGGCGTATATTCGTAAAGCCTGCCGCACGCCTTTACGCAAGTGAGAAGAATAACGCCCCTCGCCTGCGCGACGTTAATGCCCGTCGTTATGTTGGTATTGAAAAACAATTCTTCCAGAGCGATCTCGTCCGGCTTGAATTTGTCAACGAGTTGATTTACGCCTTTTTCGAGAAGGGCGAGCCTTACGGGAAGGCTCTCGTCTTTCGGAGTAAGGACCGCGCCGTAATCTATCACCGCGGCTTGTCCTCTTTCGCTTTTTATCACTCCCCATCCCATCGTGGCGAGCCCTGGATCTATACCGAGAATTATCATCGTTTCGTCGCTTCGATTTTAATATAAATATAATAATATATTTAACGGAAATAGTCAAGTAAACTTTGACCGAATAGAAAAAAACGCGGTTTTGCCTTTTCAAAAGCAAAACCGCGTTTAATATCGCGCGTCAGTTGACGTACTGCATTATTTCAAACGATATATTTTTATATTCTATATCTCCGGCGGAATTCACCACTCTGCCGTAAGTCAGTTCGACTTTATCTCCGACTTTATATACGCCGAGTAGATAATCCTGCAATTTCGTTAGATTTTGCGAGGCGACCGACAGATTTGCCGTTCCGTCAAGCGTAAGCGTTTCTTCGCTCGCTATCTTTACGGAAGTGATGATATCGTTCTCGCAAAGTCCCGCCTTATAGAAAGTACCGTACTCGTCAAGGCTGTCTATACAGACGTAATAAGTGTTGTATCCGAACATGCTTTGCGACCTCGTGTATTTCACCGCGGGTTCAACGCCGAAATCGTAGTCGCCTTCGACGTAACCTTTATCGAGAAGTTGAGTTATTATCGCCGTAACCGTATTCGCGGGGATAGCGAAACTCAAGCCTTGCGCGGTC
>CADBSX010000021.1 GCA_902797515.1 uncultured Eubacteriales bacterium
AAAGGACTTTTCAACGACGTTACCGTCGTAGCGACCGCGCTTTCGGTCGATCAGGACATTGCGCCGGAACCGCTTGCCATGCTCGGCAGTTCGATAGCGATATCCATTTCCGATATTCCGTGGGCTGGACCTACGGGCTCGGTGGTCGTAGGTATGGTGGACGGAAATTACGTTATCAATCCAACGGTCGAACAGAAAGAAAAGAGCGTTCTCGCCCTCAATCTTTCGGGAACGAAAGACGCCATAATGATGGTCGAGGCGGGCGCGAAAGAAATAGACGACGAGTCTATGATAAAGGCAATTCTTTTCGGACACGAAGAGATAAAGAAACAGTGCGAATTTATCGAGGGCATAGTAAAGGAAGTAGGTAAGCCGAAACTCGAAATGGAACTCTACCACGTTCCCGAAGACCTCGATAGCGCCGTAAGGGCTTACGCGTCAGAGAAACTCGACTACGCGCTCGACACTTTCGACAGGTTTGAAAGACAAGCCCGTCAGGACGAAGTGGAAAAAGACGTGCTCGAACATTTCGCCGAAGAATTCCCCGACTGCGCGAGAGAGATAAAGGACAGTCTTTATTATATCACTAAAGAGAAAGTCCGCGCGAAGATCACCGATAAGGGAATAAGGCCCGACGGCAGAACTCTTACCGAGATCAGACCTATCTGGTGCGAACACGGTATTCTTCCGAGAGTACACGGCAGCGCGGTGTTCACGAGAGGTATGACGCAGGTCATGACGACTTGTACTCTCGGCACGATTTCCGAAGTGCAGAAACTCGAAGGGCTCGACAACGAAGAGTATAAGAGATATATCCACCATTACAATATGCCCGGATACGCGTCGGGCGAGGCTAAACCATTGAGAAGTCCCGGAAGGCGCGAGATAGGACACGGCGCGCTCGCGGAAAGAGCGCTCGAACCGGTCGTTCCGTCCGAAGAGGAATTTCCCTATGCGATAAGGCTCGTTTCGGAAGTTCTTTCTTCCAACGGCTCGACTTCGCAGGCGTCCGTCTGCGGCTCGACCATGGCTCTTATGGACGCGGGCGTTCCGATAAAACGTCCCGTCGCCGGAATAGCCATGGGGCTTATAAAGGATACCGAAAGCGGCAAAATTTCCGTTCTTTCCGATATTCAGGGGCTTGAAGATTTCCTCGGCGATATGGACTTCAAAGTCGCGGGAACCACCGAAGGCATCACCGCTATCCAGATGGATATAAAGATAAAAGGGATCGACGAAGAGATACTTCGCAAGGCGATAAAACAGGCGAACGAGGGCAGACACTTTATTCTCGGCAAGATGCTCGACTGCATTCCCGCGCCGAAAGCGGAACTTTCCAAGTACGCGCCGAAGATCATTTCGTTCACCATCGACACCGACAAGATCAAAGACGTTATCGGCAGCGGCGGCAAGACGATAAACAAGATTATCGACGAAACGGGCGTGAAGATAGACATCAACGATGACGGAAAGGTATTTATAGCGACTTACGGCGAGGATATGGAAAACGCCGAAAAGGCGAAAGCGATGGTAATGGCTATCGCGAGAGATCCCGAAGTCGGAGATATGTTCATTTCCACGGTAGTGAGGATACTTCCGAAAGTCGGCGCGTTCTGCGAACTTGCACCGGGAAAAGACGGAATGATCCACATTTCCAAGATGAGCGAAAAGCGGATAAATTCCGTAGAAGAAGTGCTTGCGATAGGCGATACCGTTAAAGTCGAAATCATTAAAATAGGCGAAAAGGGCATTGACCTTAAACTTCTCGAGAAAATCGAACAGTAATAGAATTTACGAAAGAGGTTGCCTTTTCGGTAACCTCTTTTTTGTAAAACGGAGTTAGAAATGGAATTTCTTGACGTATTGAAAGTAGTCGTCCTCGGAATAATCGAGGGAATAACCGAGTGGTTGCCCGTGTCGAGTACCGGGCATATAATGATATTCGAGCATTTTTTCCCGCTCGGCGTTTCGGCGGCGTTTTCGGACGTGTTCGAGTACGTTATACAACTCGGCGCGATACTTGCCGTCGTAGTCGTGTTTTTCAAACGGCTTTTTCCGTTTAAGAGGGAAGAAGTCGAAGAGGGCGGCAGACTTCTCAAAAAGACGGTCGCCGATAAAGACGTATTACGCACTTGGCTTAAAGTTATAATAGCCTGTATTCCCGCCGTTCTCGCCCTTGTTTTCGATATGTTAATGGATAAATTTATCGATACGGGCGTTAAAAAAGTAATAGTCGTTTCCGCTATGCTGATAGTTTACGGCATTGTCTTTATCGTAATAGAAATTCTGAACAAGGGCAAGGAATATAAATACAACACCGTCGGCGAGATAACTTATTCCACCGCTTTGTTTATAGGCTTGTTTCAGGTGCTTGCGGCGGTCCCGGGGACTTCGCGTTCGGGAATAACCATAATCGGCGCGCTTATTCTCGGCGTTTCGAGAGTCGCGGCGGCGGAATTTACTTTCTTTCTCGCGATACCGACTATGGTCGGCGCGAGCGGATATAAGATAGTCAAATATTTAGTAAAGGGAAACACGCTTACCGTTCCGGAAATTTCCGCTTTACTGCTCGGTATGGCGGTCGCGTTCGCGGTTTCGCTTTTAGCGATAAAATTCCTTATGAATTTCGTCAAAAAACACGATTTCAAACCGTTCGGCATATACAGGATAATTCTCGGCGTCGCCGTTCTCGTCTTGTGTCTTGCGTTTTGAATACGATTAAAAGAGGTGCGTTAAATGGATAAAAAAATACTCACGGTTCAGGACGTCTCGTGCGTAGGGCAGTGTTCTCTTACGGTCGCTCTTCCTATAATTTCCGCTTGCGGAATAGAAACGGCTATTCTTCCGTCGGCGGTGCTTTCAAATCACACCGCGAAAGGATACGGGGGCTTTACTTTCAAAGACCTCACGGACGAAATGCCGAAGATAAACGAACGCTGGAAAACGGAAGGGATCAAATTCGACGCGTTATATACCGGTTATCTCGGCAGCGAAAAACAGATTTCTTACGTAAAGGATATTATAAGGGACTGCGTAAAGGAAGGCGGAGAAATAATAGTAGATCCCGCGATGGCGGACAACGGAAAACTCTACGTCGGTTTCGACGATAAATTCGTAAGGTCGATGGCGTCGCTTTGCGCCGTCGCGGACGTAGTACTTCCGAATATTACCGAGGCTTGTTTTATTACGGGCAGCGAATATAAAGAGAAATACGACGAAACTTACGTCGAAGAACTTATCGGAAAACTGATTGCGCTTGGCGCGAAGAAAGTAGTGCTGACGGGCGTAGGATACGACGAAAGAAGTACGGGCGTCGCGATATACGAGGACGGCGAAATAAAG
>CADBSX010000022.1 GCA_902797515.1 uncultured Eubacteriales bacterium
CCGTCGTTGATATAGTAAATGCCGAGAGTGTTTTCGCCGCAGTGGCTCGTAATAGTCGTTCCCGCCTGCGTCAGATAAACGTTTTTAAATCCCCTGTCCTTCATATCCTCGACGACTTTTTTCACGACTTCGGGCTCGTCCGTAGTCGTGTAAGCGACGAATACGTTTTCCGTATCGGGGCGGTCGAACATCCTGAAAGTATCGTCCTCGTATTTTTTGACCACCGCCGCGTATTTTCCGCGGTAGATCTTTCCGCTCGTTATCTTGCCGTTCTTTATTACGATCTGCGGTTTGAGTTTGAGAAGATTCGCGCCGAACCTTTTCAGCGCCGAACACCTGCCGCCGAGACAAAGATAATCGAGGTTGTCTATCACGGAACTGACCTGAACGAAGGGAATGCGCTTTTCGGTCTTTTCGATTATCTCTTCGAAGGTTTCGCCGCCTTCCGCGAGTTTTTTCGCGTAGAGCGCGAGAAGGGATATGCCCGCCGAGAGGCTTTCGGAATTTATTATTTTAACGTTTGCGAACAGCCGCGAGGCGGCGACCGCGTTGTCGTAAGCGGAACTTAAATAAGACGAGAGCGAAAAATGTATTATCGCGTCGTTTTCTTTCAGAATTTTTTCAAAGTGCTTTTCAAAAGTTTCGCGGTTTATAGAGGAAGTTTTCGGGAGCGTTTTCGTCCTTTTCACGAAAGATATCATTTCGTCCGTCGATATTTCCCCGTCCGCGTATTCGTCTTTTCCGAGAAACACGGTGAAAGGAACGCAGTAAACGTTTTTTTCTTTTAAGAGTTCTTTCGGCATATCCGCCGAACTTTCCACGGAAATCGCTATTTTCATATTTAATATCCTTTTTTTAAGTAATTCTATACTTTTTTACGGCAAAATAAAAGAGAATATTCGCCTATTCGTTCTAAAAGTCGGAAACGGGCGGTAGAAGGCGGCGGAAACCGTTTCTACCGAGAGTAGAAATCGGGATATAAGTCGATTATCGGTAAAATCCGTAAAACGCGGAGGTGAGAGCAAAAGCGGAAAAGCCGTGAAAAAACCGAACGAGAGGACGGGCGAAAAGGAAAATTCCGAAAAAGACTTGCTAAAAGACGGAAGATATGGTATAATCTTTGAGGTGAGGGCGAAAAATGGATGAAAGACTGAAAGCCGAGTTTATTCGGCTTATCGGATGTTCTGTTACGGATAAAAAGTTCGACTTCGGCGATTTTGACGACTTCAACGGGCTCGCCGGTCTTATTTCCGGACAGAACGTTTTTTCACTTGTCAGAGATAAGATCGAGGACAGCGGAGCGCCCGCGAATTTCAAGGACTACGTAAACAGAAAACACCTTTCGGCGGTCAATCAGCAGATACAGCAGGATTATTACTGCGAAGTCATCTTCGGCAATCTCGAAAAACTCGGCGTGGAATATCTGCCCTTTAAAGGCGGCGCGGTGAGAAAGTATTATCCGAGGCCCGAAATGCGCACGAGTTGCGACGTTGATTTTCTCGTTCGCGAAAGCGACCTTCCGAAGGTCAGGGAAACGCTTTCGTCTCTCGGTTTTGAAAAGCAGGCGGAGGCGAACGACCAGTCGTGTCACGACGGCTGGGAAATAAACAAGACCGTTCACGTCGAGCCGCATATAAGGCTTTTCAACGAAACGTACGAAGGCTTCGGCGACGACGTTTGGGAAACGGCGGTAAAGACGTCGGACTTAGGCCGCGCTTTTTCCGCGGAAAAGAACTTCGTTTACGTCGCCTTGCACTCTTTCAAACATTTCAGTCACGGCGGCTGCGGCGTAAAGTCGGTTTTAGATCTTTTGATTTTGAGCAGGGCGGTCGATCCGAAGTCGCCGTATATCGCGGACTCGCTGAAAAAATTCGGAATAGGCAAATTCGTCGGGAAAATGCTCGACGTCGCGAAACTGTGGACGGAAGGCGCGGGCGCGGACGACAGGGAAACGGTCGTCATTTCCGATTATATTCTGGACGGCGGCGCTTACGGCTCTTCGGCGGCGTCGGCGATACTCGGGCTGAAAGGCGAAAAGAAAAACGCGGGGAAAGTCAAGAGGGCGTATTTTTTCTCGCGGCTCTTTCTTCCTTACAGGTTTATGAAAATACGTTATCCCTTTCTCGCGAAAGTCCCCGTACTTCTGCCGCTGATGTGGATAGTAAGGCTCTTTTCGGCGCTTCTGTTCAGGCGGCGGAACGTCAGAAAAAATCTGGACACGTTAAAGAACATAGACGGGGAAAAGGTCGAGAGGATAAACGCGGTCGAACAGGTTATGAAGGACGAATAAAGAAGGATCGCGAATATATATAAGTAAGACTTATCGGAGAGACTATGAATAACGATAAAATAAAAGAACTATGCGGGGAATTCGGAGTTGCGGGCGAGTATCTGTACTACGAAAAGGTCACCAACGGTCACATAAATTCGACTTACCGCGTTTATTACAGGCGGGACGGCGAGATAAAAGATTATATTTTGCAGAAGATAAACACCTACGTTTTCCGTCAGCCCGTGGAGATGATGGAAAACATTTCCAACGTGACGGAATACATCAGGGCGAAGATAAAATCGGACGGTTCGTCCGCGAAGAGGCTCGTTCTTCATTTCAGCAAGGCGAGCGACGGGAATTATTACTATACGGACAAAGACGGTTTCTGGCGGCTTTCGAGGTTTATAGACGATTCGGTGACTTTCAACTCTACCGACAACCTCAAAGTAATAGAGGAATCGGGAAAGGCGTTCGGCGAGTTCCAGACGTACCTTTCGGATTATCCCGTGAAGGATCTTCACATAGCGATCCCGCATTTCCACAACACGGTGATGCGTTACGCGAATTTTTACGAGTCCGTGAAGAGGAACGAGAGCGGACGGGCGGGAACGGTCGAAAACGAAATACGCGAGTATTCCGCGCTCGAAGAGATCGCGACGAAGATGTACAAAATGCAAAAAAGAGGGGAATTGCCCCTTAAAGTCACGCATAACGACACGAAATGCAACAACGTTTTATTCGATAAAAACACTTTCGAGCATCTCGCGGTTTTAGACCTCGACACGGTCATGCCCGGGCTCGTCGGTTTCGACTTCGGGGACGCGATACGCTTTACGGCGAACACCTGCGCGGAGGACGAAAAGGATATTTCCAAAATCGCGCTCGACATAGACAAATACGAGGCTTTTACGAGAGGTTTCGTATCGGTCGTGAAAAATTCCCTTTCGGAAAACGAAAAGGATACGCTCGCGCTCGGCGCGATAACGATGACCGTCGAGTGCGGACTTCGGTTTTTGACCGACTATATCGACGGCGACAAGTATTTTTCCGTCGATTACGCGGAACACAATCTCGACAGGGCGAGATGTCAGCTCGCGCTCGCGAAAGATATGATAGCGCGGGCGGAAGAAATGAAGAAAGTAGTGGAAAAATATCTCGACTGAAAAAAGCGGTCGATCCGCGCCGAGCGACCGAGATCGCGTCAGCGGTGAATTTTATATCTCGTAAATCAGGCGGGGATCGTCGTTTTTTTCGGTGTTTTCAGACCGCCGCCGCGTCGGGACTTTCCGTCCCGACGCGGCGGCTTTTTTCGTTTTTATGCGGTAAATTTTCAATCGGTCGGCTAAACCGTTTGATTTTTTATTTTTATTATAGTATAATAAAAAAGACGATTAATATTATCATGGCGATTATCGTCGTTATCCGAGTAAGGCTTTTATGGGAGAAACGTTTACGAAATTCAAAAAATCGGCGCAGAAGTTTTCCACCGATAACAATTTTATATTTTTAGCGGTGGGACTTGCGTTCGTCTTCCATATTTTCGCGTTGGATCTCGTCGGAATAGCGCTTTTCGCCCTTTCGGCGGCGGCTCTCTTCTTTTTTACCGACGAAACGCGCCCGCCGTTCGTTTTGATGGCGACTTCCGTTTTCATAGTTTCGACGAAAAAATCCCCCGGATATTTTTACGAAGGGCAGAACTATTACACGCAGGTTTACGTCCTCATTATTATCGGAATTTGCGCCGCGGCTCTTCTCGCGTCGCTTATATACAGGATAATCAGAACTCCGTCGCGGTTTAAGAATATGAAACTTCTCGTTCCGTTTTCCGTCCTCGGCGTTGTGTTCCTTATTTCGGGCGTCGGCAAGGAATACTATCTGCAAAGCCTTCTTTTCGGGGCGTTTCAGGTCGCGATGTATCTCGGCTTTTACGTCGTCGTATGCGGGCTTTTGTCCGATATGAAAAATTCTCTCGAATTCGTCGCGACTTTCTTTTCCGCGCTGTCCCTTCTCGTTTCCATGGAAGTAGTCGCGTTCTACGTTCAGACGGCGGCGGACGGCGTTATAAATTTCGGTATAGAAGGTCTTGCGTCCGTGTTTGCGGACGAGGGCTTTAAAGACAGTATGATAATCGGCTGGGGCGTAAGCAACCTCGTCGGCGAAATGCTGTTGCTCTTCAATATATTCGTGCCGTTTCGTATGGAAAAGAGCAGAAACCACGGCTGGTACACTCTCTTATGGCTTTTCAATATCACCGTGTTTTTCTTCACGCTCAACAGGGCGGGGATGCTTTTCGGGCTCCCGATAAACGTTTTTCTGTTCGTGTTCGCGATGGTGAGAAGATACAAAAACGGCGGCCGGATAAAGATACGGGATTCGGTGATAGTTATAGTCGCTTACGTCGTGTTCGTCGCGATAATGTTCATAGCGTTCGTGGGCTTTATGGGAAAGACCGACGCGATCCAGCATCTTATAGATTATTTCACGGGCAGCATACTTTCCCCGTTCATAAACGGACAGATACATTTCTCGAAACGCGACAAACTCTGGAATCTCGCTTTCGAGTACTTCAAAAAATTCCCCGTTTTCGGCGCGGGCTTCGCGAGGACGTACCTCTCGCCGACGGACGGTTTCAGCAGTATCTACGGCGAAGAATTCAATATTATTTTCAGGGCTCTTTTCCACAGTTTCTTTTTCCAGACTCTTGGATCGAGCGGCGTCGTAGGTCTTATCGGGCTCGGATATTTCATATTCGGCGCGGGAAAAACTCTTTTCAGAAAACACGACGGCAGAATATATAACGTCTGTTTCGCCGTCGCGTTCGCGCTTATTTCTCTTCTCGATATAATTTATTTTATTCCGTATTGCTCTTTCTTCCTTATAGTCGTGATATGTCTTGCGGAAAAAGAGGGCGCGGCGGAAAAAGGAGGCGCGGAAGTCAAAGCCGAAGAGGCTAAAAGGCTGCGCGCGGAGTGAAAAATGAATAAAAAAATCAAAGTAATGTTCCCTTTCGTCGAGGCGGGATTCGGACACATTATGACGGAACGCGCGATTTGCGACGCGTTCGAGAAAAAATACGGAAATTACTGCGAGATAGTGCGCAGTGATTTTTATAAAGAGGCGGAA
>CADBSX010000023.1 GCA_902797515.1 uncultured Eubacteriales bacterium
TATATTTACGACAAAATGATAAAAAGAGAGATTAACAGAGTTTTATTCGTCGCGACGGGCGCGCTTTTATCGACTCTTTCCACGCAGCAGGGCGAAAGTATTCCGTCGGTGGCGCACGCGGTCGCAATAGAAAACGAGGTGTGAAAAATATGTCGGATATGTTTTTAATGTTTATAAAGGCTTTCGTTGTGGGCGGCGCGATATGTACGATAGCGCAACTGCTCATAAATTTTACAAAGCTTACTTCGGGCAAAATACTCGTGTTTTTTATGCTCGGAGGACTCGTATTACAGGCTTTCGGTCTGTACAAATATCTGGTTGATTTTGCGGGCGCGGGCGCGACCGTGCCGATAAGCGGATTCGGATATCTCCTTGCAAACGGCGCGATAAGCGGCGCGAAGCATAGTCTTTACGGCGCGTTTACGGGCGGTCTCGGCGCGGCGTCCGCGGGAGTTACGGCGGCGATAGTGTTCGGCTATCTGATGTCTTTAATATTCAAATCCCGCTCGAAAAAAAATTGAATTCGTAAAATCCTATATCAATCTTACGGACTTTTCTTCATATATATTAAATATGAAGAAAAAATCGCGTTTCAGACTTTTCTGTTTTTTTCTCGCGTTTTTGATACTCGCGGCGTATCTTTACGTTTCTTCCAACAGAATAATGGAAGAAATAGCCGAAAAGCAGTTTTCGTCGCTGATCTCTTCCGCGTCTTATAACTCGATAGACAAACTCGTCGATACGGAATACGACTATAAAAGCCTTATGAACATAGAAAAGAACGCCGCGGGCGAAATTCAGATGATAGTCACGGACAGCAGAAAGGTAAACGAATTTTCAAAAAAATCGGCGGTAAACGCCTATAATTTTTTGACGGAAAAGACTGCGGAGGGCGTGGATATCCCCGTTATGGCGTTTACGGGAATACGGCTGATAAGCGGTTTCGGCGCGAAGATAAAAATGAAACTTATTTCCGTAAGTTCGGTAAAATGCGAGATAATTTCGGAGATAGCGAACGCGGGAATAAATCAGACGAGGCACTCTCTGTATCTTAAAATTTACAGTACGGTCGATATAATAACGAGGACGGGATCAAAACGCGCGAAAGACGAAATATCCGTGCTCGTGTACGATAACCTTATCGTCGGAAAAGTGCCTTACGCTTACGTAAATTCTTCCGTTATAGGCAGCGGAGAAGAAAAATAATCGAAAACGGGACAAAACGCCCCGTTTTTTCTTTTCAAATTCGTTATAATTTGTTAAAATATAATAGCGGACGATTTTTATGGAAATACTTGCCCCCGCGGGGAACGAAAAAAATTTCAAAGCGGCGATAAATTCGGGCGCGAACGCCGTATATCTCGGTCTGGAAAACTTTTCCGCGAGAAAGAACGCCGGAAATTTCACGCGTGAAAATATCGGTTTTTTCTGCGACTACGCGCATCTTTTCGGCGTTAAAGTTTACGTCGCGGTAAATACGCTCGTAAAAGACGGCGAACTTGCGGATTTTTTCGATACGGTCGCGGCGGCGTATGCGGCGGGCGCGGACGCGTTTATAATTCAGGACGTCTTTCTCGCCGAGCCTCTCAAAAGGTTTTTTCCCGATATAGTCCTGCATTTAAGCACGCAGGCGGGAGTAAATTCAGTATCGGGCGCGCTGTACGCGAAAGAAAAGGGCTTTTCGAGAGTAATTCTTTCACGGGAAACGGAAATAGACGAAATAAAGAAAATAGCCTCGATCATCGAAACGGAAGTATTCGTCCACGGCGCGCTCTGCGCCTGTTTTTCGGGGCATTGTTATATGAGTTCCTTTATAGGCGGCAACAGCGGCAACAGAGGGCTTTGCAAACAGCCTTGCAGGAAAAAATATTTTACGGACAACGAGAAAGCAAAGGGAAGATACGCGCTTTCTCTTTCGGATCTCAACTTATCGGAAAAACTTACCGATTTGGAAAAAGCGGGAGTAAAAAGCGTAAAGATAGAGGGAAGGATGCGCGCCGCGGAATACGTCGCGGCGGCGGTAAGGCTTTACGTCAACGCGTCCGAAGGGAAAAAGACAGATAGAGCGGAAATAAAAAAGACGTATAACCGCGGCGACTACACGTCGGGCTATACTTTCGGTTTGGACGAAAAAATAGTTTCGGATAAAATTCAGAATCACGTCGGTTATAAGGTAGGGACGGTCGAAGTAGTTTCGGACGGAAAACTCAAAGTTAAAACGAACGAGAGTTTTTCGGTCGGCGACGCTTTCAA
>CADBSX010000024.1 GCA_902797515.1 uncultured Eubacteriales bacterium
GGCGAAAATTTCTCGACCGATAACGGCGTTCTTCTTTCGGCGGATAAATCCGAAATTAAATACTGTCCGCTTGCGAAAGCGTCTTACACCATACCTTCGAGCGTATCGGTGATAGGAGCGAATTCGTTTGCGGGGACCGCATTTAAAGAAATCGTTATACCCGCGCACATAACAAAAATAGCTCAGGGCGCGTTTAAAGGGTGTTTAATGCTCAGAAACGTTGAATTTGCGTCCGTTTCGGATACCGATCCGAAACTTGAAATAGAGGCCGACGCGTTCTTCGGATGTACGTCTCTTACGAGCGTCACTCTGCCCATAAATCTTAAAACACTCAAGGCGAACGCCTTCGGAAACGATAGCGTTCTTTCCGTGGTAACCGTAAACAGCGGAAATTCCGTAGAATTTGAGCCTAACGCTTTTTACGACACGTCCAAAGATGGCAGCAACATCGTCAGTCTTATTCTCGGACCCTCGTTCTATTGTGAGAATATCGGCGGAGTATTCGGAGGTCCGGATCTCTCCGGTATATCGACCGAGGGCAATCCGTATTACTTTACAGATAGCGGTGTTCTTTATACGATAAACAACGACGTCGAACATTCTCTTTCCATACAGTATTATCCTGCCGGCAAGAGAGACGCCAATTTCGTCATCAACGAAAGAACAAAAAACATAGGCAGCAGAGTTTTCGAAGGCAGAAGGACGATGAAAGGCGTTACGATCCCCGCGAACGTCGAAAGCATAGGCGATAATGCCTTTAAAAATTGTTCCGGATTGACGGAAGTCGTCTTCCTTGAAAGAACCAAACCGCTTGCGATAGGCGATTATGCGTTCTCGGGTTGTGCTTCGCTTACGGAAATCAGCCTTCCCGCGACGGCGACAAAACTTGGAGTTTACGATTTAGAAAACAAGATAACGAGCATACGTATTTTCGACGGATGTAATGCTCTCACAAAAATTGTCGTCGATGAAAACAACCCGAACTTCGCGTCGGAAGACGGCATTCTTTACGGCAAAAACGCAGAGGGTAAATGCGACGTTTTGTTGGTATGTCCTGCAGCTTGCGAAAAGACTGAAATAGAGATTCCCGCCGACGTTAATTCGATTTTCGATTATGCGTTTAAGGGTAACGTTTCAATTGAAACGGTTTCGTTTAAAGCGGAAACGCTTGATGAAAGTTTCGTTCTCGGACGCGGAGCGTTTTCGGAAATGAAGTCTCTCGTTACCGTCGAAATGCCCGAAGGTATCGAGGTCATAGGCGTTGATACTTTCAGAGATTCGAGTATCAGAAACTTCGAATGTCCCGCAAGCGTAATTACGCTCGGAATTGACAGTTTCAACGGCACGAGACAGTTACAGACCGTTACTTTCAGAACGGGCAGAACGGAAGGCGTCGCACTCGAGGACGGCGGTAATTTCAGAAACGGTGTTTCCGTAGGCGGAACTCCTACGCAGGATTCCAAAGGCGTATTTAAAAATTCCGGAATAAAGAATATAACTCTTCCCGAGAATTCCGTTATAGGTAAATTTGCTTTCATTTGGTGTGGTTCGCTTGAAAGCATAGTTATCCCCGAAGGCGCGAAAAGCGTTGCCGAAGGAGCATTCTACGGATGTTATTCGCTTGAAAGCTTGACTTTACCGAACTCTTTGGAGACAATACACGACTATGCGTTTACAGATTGCGGTTTGTCTTCTCTCACGTTGCCCGACGCTTGTAAGGAAGTAGGATTGTCGGCGTTTTCCGGTTGTTATAATATAACCGAACTCGATCTCGGACACGGACTTCAGAGGATAAGCGGCAGGGCGTTTAACGGGCTCGATTCCTTTACGGGAACTCTCGTCATTCCGAATTCCGTGATATATATAGAAGACGGCGCGTTTATGCAAGGCGGAATGTCCGAAGTCGTATTCGAGAGCGACGATCCCGACGGCGAAGGCAGGGCGAAATTGACGGTCGTCTGCGGATTCTTCGGAGTGTTTATGTACTGTATGAATCTTCAGGAAGTCACGTTCCCCGATATGAACGGCGACGGATATATGGATATCGTTTCCGAACTTCTCGGCTCGGACGACACCTGCGCGATGTTCAATATGTGTTTATCTCTCACCACGGTGCATCTCGGAACGGCGAACAAGACTCTCACGAATATGTTTATTAACTGTGATTCGTTGACAGAAATAACGGGGCTTGAGGACAATCCGAGTTTTACCGCAAAAGACGGCATACTGTATAATGCTTCCGAAACGGAGATAATTATGGCGTTGAGCGATTTCGAC
>CADBSX010000025.1 GCA_902797515.1 uncultured Eubacteriales bacterium
ATGAGCTACGGCGCTTTCGGCGTGCGCCGCGGCGAAAAAAAGTCCGATCCG
Source organism: uncultured Eubacteriales bacterium (assembly GCA_902797515.1). Lineage (GTDB taxonomy): Bacteria > Bacillota > Clostridia > Christensenellales > Borkfalkiaceae > UBA10281. Next base: position 52 of record CADBSX010000025.1, read on the forward strand.
TTTGAAAGCGGGATAATAACGGCTATGGCGGGCGAGTGTGCTCTCGCAATAGAGAGTAAAAGAAACGCGATAGACAAAGAGAGGGCGGCGGTAGCGGCGGAGAACGAGAGGACGCGCGCTAATCTCCTTCGGTCCATATCTCACGATTTGAGGACGCCTTTGACATCCATATCGGGAAACGCGAACAATCTTTTAAACGGCGGGGAAAGACTTGACGAAGAAACGAAAAAAAGCATATACGCGGATATAGCCGAGGACGCCCGCTGGCTTTACGGGCTCGTCGAAAACGTGCTCGCGCTCACAAAGATAGAAGGCGGACTTTCAGGAAAGGACTTTCAGGCGGAACTTATCGACGACGTGATAACCGAGGCTCTCTCGCGCGTCGCCGCCGAAAAGACGGGCGCGAACGTGTCGTTTTCGGGATCCGGCGAATTGCTTTTCGCGGATATGGACGCAAAACTTATAGTGCAGGTAGTTATAAATCTCGTTGAAAATTCGTTGAAATATTCCCCCGAAGGCTCGCCCGTCGGAATAAAAACGGAAAGCGACGGAAAATACGTGCGCGTAACGGTGTCCGATTGCGGAAACGGCGTTCCCGACGAAGAAAAAGAAAAAATATTCGGAATGTTTTACACGGGCTCGACGAAAGTCACCGACGGAAGAAGAAGTCTCGGACTCGGACTATTTCTGTGTAAGACGATAATAGAAGCGCACGGCGGAGAGATAAAGGTTTCGGACAACGAGCCGAGGGGAAGCGCGTTTACTTTTACGTTGCCGAAAAGCGAGGTGGAAACAAATGAATAACGAGCCTTTGGTACTCGTAGTCGAAGACGACGCTCCGATAAGAAATCTGATAGCGACGACTCTTAAAACGAGAGGCTATCCGTACGTTACGGCAAACGACGGGAAAACGGCGATCATGCTTGCGACGGCGAGAAATCCCGACGTTATTCTGCTCGATCTCGGACTTCCCGATACGGACGGTACGGAAGTTATAAAAACGGTCAGAAGATGGACGGATGCGCCGATAATCGTTATAAGCGCGAGAACGGACGATAAAGACAAGATCGCCGCGCTCGATCTCGGCGCGGACGACTATCTCACAAAGCCTTTTTCGGTGGAAGAGTTGCTCGCGAGATTGCGCGTTATGCAGAGAAGACTCGCCAACGCGGTAAACAAGGGGGATCCGGTATTTGTAAACGGGGATCTGAAAATAGACTTTCAGGCGGGATGCGCGTATATGAACGGGGAAGAATTGCACCTTACGCCTATAGAATTCAAATTGTTGTGCTTACTTGCCGGAAACGTCGATAAAGTGCTTACTCACACCTACATAACTCGCCACGTCTGGGGCGCGGCATGGGAAAACAACGTTTCCTCTTTGAGAGTTTTTATGGCGACTCTGCGTAAAAAACTCGATCGCGGCGACGGCTTTCCGCAGTATATTCAGACGCGCGTCGGAGTAGGTTACAGGATGCCGAGAATGTAAAACATAAAACCATAGACGCTCCGTGAAAACGGGGCGTTTTTTAACCGTATAAAAACAATTATTTTCAAAAAGGGCGAAATAAATTTGCTTTTTTATTTAAGAACATATAAAATATATACAAGGCTGATATGACAACTTTATTTTTATCGGCGTTTTTTGACAGGCTCGCGGCGTTCGGGGAAATTTTCCTCGACGCGTTTCTGGACTGTCTTAAAATGCTTCCGTTCATTTTCATAACTTACGTAATTATCGAACTTGTCGAGAGAAAGGCGAAATTCGCCGAGAACGGCAGGTTTTTAACGGGAAGGGCGGCGCCTCTTCTCGGTTCGCTCGCAGGCGCGTTTCCGAGTTGCGGAATAAGCGTTATGTCCGCGAAACTTTTCGATAAGGATATCATAAGAATAGGGACTTTGCTCGCCGTGTTCGTTTCGACGAGCGACGAGGCGTTTTCGATACTCGTTTCCGGCGGGAAGTGGGCGGCGCTCGGTATGCTTATTCTCGTAAAACTGCTTTTCGCCGTGATCGTCGGATATGCGGCGAACGCTGTTTTCCGTAAACAAACGGCGGACGCGACGGAAGATTTTTCACACGAAGATATATGCGCGCACTGTCACAATCACGTCGAAGAGGACGAACGCGGCAAAAAAGCCGTTTTAGAGAGATACGTTCTCGTTCCGCTGATACACTCGTTGCAGACTTTTCTTTACGTATTCGCCGTGGCGTTCGTTTTCGGAATATTTTTCGGCGAAGGCGGTATCGTGGGCGCGGAAGCGTTTGAAGAGTATCTTAAAAACGCGAGGTATTTCGAACCTCTTCTGACCGCTCTTATAGGACTTATTCCGAATTGCGCGTCGTCCGCGGTGATAACGTCGGCGTATTTAAGCGGCGCGATATCTTTCGGCAGTATGGCGGGCGGACTTTGCGCGAACGCGGGCGTAGGGCTTGCGGTGCTGTTCAAAAACGGGAAAAAAATAAAGAGGAACGTCTTTCTTCTTTTGTCGTTGTATCTGATAGGAGTGATAGTCGGTTTTGCGGTAAATATCGTTTTTTCCGCGCTCGGCGTCTCTTTCGTCTGACGTAAGTCTTTCTTTTTAAAAGAAATTAAGCGAGGACGTAGTGATATGTTTTCCGCGATGATGGAAAAAATAGGGAACGAACTTATCGCTCTCGCGTTTTTCGCGGGCGGCGCGCTTTTGGGCGTTCTTCTCGTTTTCCTCGCGCTGTTTTTTCTCTCGAAAGCGAAAATAAAGGAAAAACCGCGAAAGGAAAAAGCGGACTTATCCTCTCTGAAAGAAGAAATAAAACGCGAATTCAAGGGCGCGAAAACGGGCTTCGATTTCAAATCGAAGGCTGCGCTTTTTTCGGACGTCGCGATAAAGTCCGCCGAAAAGATATGCGCCGTTTACGGCGGGGAAGAGGCGGAATATTTTGATTTATTCGGCAAGATCGCCCTCTCTTTAAATTTTACGGTTTACGAATTTATCGACTTTTTGTCCGAATTTACCGAGTATTTGCGGCGCGACGTGGAGGACGTGTTTTCGTCGGCGAAATTCAGAGTGATGTTCTTCGCTTATAAGATAATCGACGGAAAGATAGACAAAGATCCGACTGAAGTCAGACTCGCTTACGTGTTTTCCGTTCTGACCGAGGAAAAAGAGGAAAAGAAAGGATTTTTCTCGAAAGTAATAGGCGGGATAGCCGCGCCGATAAAGAGCCTTGCGGTAAAGGCGGTAAAGCCGAGCGTCGCGGGACTTATCGACGATTTTTTCGTTTCCGCGCTGTATTCTTTTTCGGACTGCGCTTCCGACCTCTATTCCCGTAAATTTTCCGGAAACGGCGAGGAGAACGAACCTTCGGACATCCCCGAAGAGGAAAGGGGGGAAGCGGTATGACGGTATTCGGAAGAATAGTCGCCGCGTTCGCGGGCGTGATCTTCGGCGTCTGGATCGGGCTCTTTATTGCGACCGTAAGCCTTAAAAACCGAATAATGAAAAAAGCCGCGGTACGGTTTCCCGACGGTATAACGGACGGCGAAAGAGAAACGATAGAGGGAATAATAAGGGAAAGGAACAAGGCGTTCGATAAAGCGACGGGCAAAAATCTTTTCAGAAGGATATTCAAAGTCGGGAAAGCGGACAAGTTCCCCGTCGATTATTTCGGCATCATAAAAGAA
>CADBSX010000026.1 GCA_902797515.1 uncultured Eubacteriales bacterium
CGAAAGCCCTGTCTTTTTCACCTGTCAAAAAAGAGCCGAAAGTCTGTACGGGCGCAAAGTATTTTCCCCCGCCCGAAATATACGCCGCTCTTTCGAGCGACCTTTGCAATTCCGCTCCGCCGAGCACGCCGTCTAAAAAATCGGACGGACGTATCTCGCAGAGCACCGCGGCGTTCGAGTTCGCGCCGTCGCGGGCGAAAAGACTCATGCCGTTTGTCACCACTCCGCCCTCTTCCGACGCGGAAGGAATAACGACTCCCCCCGGGCACATACAGAACGTGAAAATTCCCCTGTCGCCCTTATGCGAGGCGAGACGGTAATCGGCGGCGGGAAGAAGTCCCGCATATTTTTCGCCGTACTGCGCGACGTTTATATCCGCGGCGAGGTGTTCTATCCTCACGCCCATCGCGAAAGGCTTTCTTTCCATAGGAACGCCCTTATCTCTCAAAAGGGCGAAAGTATCTCTCGCGCTGTGCCCGACGGCAAGAACGAGGACGTCCGCGGGATATTCTTCACCGCCCGCGAACACTTTCGTAATCTTTCCGTTTTTTACGGAAAAATCAACGAATTTTGAATTGAATACGACTTTCCCGCCGAGTCTTTCAATTTCCTTTCTTATCGAAGTCACGATTCTCGGAAGATTGTCGCTTCCGACGTGCGGTTTAGCGGCGTATCCTATCTCTTCGGGCGCGCCGAAGCCGATGAAATCATCCAGAACGGCTTTGATATACGGACTCGAAACGCCGGTGTTGAGTTTTCCGTCCGAAAACGCGCCCGCACCGCCCTCGCCGAACTGGACGTTGCTCTCGGTATCGAGTACGCCCGTATCTATGAACGACGAGACCGATCTCTGCCGCTCCGAAATGCATTTCCCTCTCTCTAAAACCACGGGCTTATATCCTGCCCGCGCGAGGTACAGCGCGCAAAACATTCCGCATGGTCCGAATCCGACTATAACGACCTTTTTCCCCGTCTCGGCAAAAGGAAGAGTTATCTTTTCTTCTTTCTCTTCCCTGTCGGAAATTTCGGCGGAATACACGTATTTTACGTTGTTTTTATCCCTCGCGTCGATAGATTTTTTCAAGAGGCGAAAATACTTTACTCTGTCCTTTTTCAGTCCGCTCTTTTTTAAAAAAACCGAAAAAACCTCTTCTTTTCCCGCCGTGACGGGCAATTTTACTTCATTTATTTTCATACAGTTTTATCACGTCGTCCGCAGCCGCCGCCGCGCTCGAAAACGCCCATTGAAGATTATATCCCCCGCAATCGCCGTCAACGTCGAGCATTTCCCCGACGATATAAAGCCCTTTCGCCTTTTTGCTTTCGAGAACGTCTTTATCGACTTCCGAAAAAGGCACTCCGCCGCGCGTTACCTGCGCGTAATCGAAACCGAGAGAGCCGACGACTTTCAGATTGAAATTTTTTATTCCGCGAGCGATCGCCGCCGCGAAATCTTCGGTTTTCCGAAAATCTTTCACGCTCGAAAGTATTGCCTTTCCGATCTGCTTGTTCACTATCCCTGTAAGTAGGTTTTCTCGCGTTATATACGGCAATTTTGAAAGTTTTTCCGTGAGGAATAAAGATATGTCTTTCTCGTTTTTTTCGGGCAGGAATTCAAGATTTACTTCACCGCCTTTTTCCCCTGCGAAATACGAAGAGAGAAAGAACGCGGCGTTCCCGCTTATCCCGTATTCCGTAAAAAGAACGTCGCCCTCCGTTTCGGCGACCTTTTCCCCGCCGACAAAAGCCGACGCCTTAACTTTCGCCTTTACTCCTTTAAGTCCCTTTATCTTCTCTCTTTCGGTTTTTAACTGAACGAGAGAGGGATAAAGAGCGGTCACGCTGTGACCGAGAGAAGAAACGAGCGAAAAAGCCGTTCCGTCCGTACCGTAATGCCCGCCCGCCTTGCCGCCGCAGCACAGAATTACTTTTTCCGCAAAAACCTCGCCGAAGTTTCCCGAAAGGATAAATCCGTTTCCGCTCTTTACGATATTCTTCACTTCCGAAGAACAAAAGACGTCGGCATTTAAATAAGCCGATCTATCCCGAAGGGCGTCCTGAACCGCTGACGCCTGAAATCCCGACGGATATATTCTGCCGTCCTCTTCTTCGGTCGCGATCCCGAGCGACGCGAAATAGCGGACGAGCGAAAGATTGTCGTATTTACGAATTATTCCGTTTACGTCCGCGCCGCTGACCGAGTGATAATTTTCCGAAGAAAGTTTCGCGTTCGTGATGTTTCCCCTGCCGTTGCCGGTGGCGAGTATCTTTTTGCCTAATCTGTCGTTTTTTTCAAACAGAGCGACGTTTTCGCCGCCGAGCGCCAGAGAAAGTCTGTCGCAGGCGACAAGTCCCGAAAAGCCGCCGCCGACTATTGCCGCTTTATATTTCCGTTTCATACATAAATTGTATCATATCGCGCGAAAAAATCAAAATATTTTCCCTGACTTTCTCTCTTATCGTTTTAAAAAGTTGACTAATATAAATTTTTATTTTAAAATATTTGTATAATAATACTGAACGGGTAAAAATTATGGAATTTTTCGAAAACGTCAGAAACGGGCTCGTTGCCGTTTACGATTTTCTCGTTTCCCTTCTCGGCGGAACGAAGGGGATAATTCAAACCGCGATAGTCGGCGGTCTTACCGTTTTGCTTTTGCTGTCTCTTATTCTCGCGATAGTCAATCCGTCGGGAAGAAGAAAAAAGAGGCTTGAAAAGGAAAAGAATTTAAACGACAGGATCAGAACGGTACAAGAAGAGATAAAAAATATCGAGGCGGAAACGGAAAAAATCGAATCATCGCTCTCTTTCGCGGAAAATGATTCCGAAAAAAGAAAAAACGAACTTATCGAACAGGAAAAACGCTTTTCGGAAACCGATCGTATGATCGACGAAAGCAGGCGAGCAAGACTTTCCGAACTCGAAAAAAGCCGACGCGAGATAGAAGAGGTTTCCGCGAAAAGACAGCGCGGGCTTTTCCGCTCGAAAGCCGACGACGCGGAAAAGGCATATAAACTCGGACAAATAGAGAAGGAAAAAGAAGAGATATACGCCGACTCCGAGAAACGGAACGCCGAGAAAAACAGAAGAGCGGAAATATTAGCGGACAACATTGCGGAAATAAACAAGGAACTCGACAAGACAAAACTCTCTTTCGGGAACAAACTCTCGGAATACGAAATACGGCTGAAACTTCTCCGCGACGAACTCGAAGAACTCGAAGCGGAAAAACTTGCCGAGACGAAGAAAAAGAGCAAAAGACAATTAGCGAAGGAAGAGCGGGAAAGAAAAGAAGAAGAGGCGAAATCCGCGGAAATAAAGGCTCTCGACGAACTTTCGCAGGCGAAAACCGATTACGAAAACGCGGTCAGCGACAGGATAAAGGCGGAAAAAGATAAAGAACTCGCCGTCGAAAACGTTAAAAACGAGGAAAAAGAGAAAAAGAATCTCGCTAAACAGAAAGAGGCTATGACCGTGCAGTCGGCGACGCCGACGGAACTCGTTCCCGACGAAACGGACGACGAAGAGGAAGAGGGCGCGTCGGACGAGACGGACGACGAAGAGACGACTTACGGCGAAGATAACGCTCAAACGGATGAACCGTCGGACTTTTTCAACGCGGGAACAAAGGATGCCGAACAACTTTTATTCGGCGACGAAGTAGTGATAACCGACGTTTCGGCAAGCCTCGAATACGATAAAGAGGAGGAAGAACCGGAAGAAACCGCTATTCCGGAAGAACAGACGGTAATGAATTTCGACGAATACGAAAAGACTGAAAACAGACTTCTCTACGCCGCGCCCGTCGTGGAAAAAATGGCTATTCCCGCGACGGAAGAGCCGAAAACGACGGTAAAACAAAGGCGGATAAGACCGAATTATATACAGATAAAAGAACAGTCGTTCTCGGAAGAGGCTGTTTCGTCCGACGATAAAAAAGAGGAAAACGAGAAAACGAAAGAAGAAAAGCCGTTAAAGAGCGAAAACGCCGAAAAGAAAAAGACAGTAAAACAAAATCACCTTTACGACGGAATACCGGCGACTCCCGTTCACAAGAAGAGCAAATTCCAGAAGCCCGTGACCAAACTTATAGCCAAAGAAGCCGCCGCGCCCGCTCCGAAAGCGGTCGCGGAAAAGGCGGAAACGGACAAAAAGGAAAAGCCCGCGAA
>CADBSX010000027.1 GCA_902797515.1 uncultured Eubacteriales bacterium
ATATGTACCGCACGATTTCGGGAGGTATAGACCTTGCGAGGGATTCGGCGGGAACGTCGCTCGGCAACGTCGCGAAGGCTCTGGAAGACGGAATGCTCGTGAACGCGCGCGGCAATTCGGGCGTTATACTCTCGCAGTTTTTCGCAGGGATAGCGCGCGGGCTCGACGGTCTGGAATCGGCGGACGCAAAGACGCTGGCGGAGGCGTTCAAACAAGGCGTAAAATCGGCGTATAAGTCGGTTATCACGCCGACGGAAGGCACTATGCTGACCGTTTCGAGAGAGGGCGCGGAATACGCGGCGGGAAGAGTGAAAGAGGAATCCACGATAGAATCGTACCTGACCGACCTTCTCGTCGAGATGAAAAAATCGCTTAAACACACGCCGGAACTGCTGCCCGTCTTAAAAGAGGCGGGAGTGGTCGATAGCGGCGGCGCAGGGCTCGTCTGCATAATAGAAGGCATGCTCAAAGCGCTTTCGGGCGAAAGCATAGAAGAGGAAGAAGAAATTCCCGTAAAGACGGCGGCGACAACGCTCGACTTCAACAAGTTCGACGAGAACAGCGTAATGGAATACGGCTATTGCACGGAATTTCTATTAAGACTTCAACGCGCCAAGACGGACGTCGAAAACTTTTCGCTCGCGCCCGTTATAGAGTTTCTCGAAAGCGTAGGCGATTCGATCGTCGCGATAAAGAACGGCACGATAGTAAAAGTCCACGTACATACGATGACTCCGCACAAAGTCCTCGAATTTTGTCAGAGATACGGCGAGTTTCTCACGATAAAGATCGAAAACATGACTTTGCAGCACAACGAAACGGTAGGTAAAGAGGGCGTTAAAAGAGAAAAGAAAAAGGAAAGGAAGAAATACGCGCTCGTGACCACCGCTATGGGCGAGGGAATAAAAAAGACTTTTTACGACCTCGGCGCGGATTACGTGATAGACGGCGGACAGACGAACAATCCCTCGACGGAAGATTTCATAAAGGCGTTCGACGATGTGAACGCGGACTGCGTGTTCGTCCTTCCGAACAACGGAAACATAATTCTCGCGGCGAAACAGGCGGCGGGCATGTATAAAAATTCGCTTGTGAAAGTGATAGAGAGCCGCAATCTCGGCGAGGGCTACGCGGTAATGTCGATGCTCGATTACGGCGCGGACGATCCCGATACGATAGCGGAACAACTCGCCGAGGCGATGCAAGGCGTAGTGACGGGCATGGTTTCCCGCGCGACGCGCGACGTTCAGATGAACGGGATAACGGTCAACAAGTCGGATTTCGTCTGCTTGTCGGACAAACAGATGCTGTTTTCCGACAAAGACAAGGCGGACGCGATTTTAGGACTGCTTGAAAAACTCGGCGTGGAAAATCACGAGATAGTTATTCTTATATACGGTTCGGGCGTTACGGACGAAGAGAAGTCGGACGTGGAAGGCAGGATCGCGAAAGCGTATCCGAGGACGGAAGTTTACACGATAGACGGCGGGCAGGACGTTTACGACTGTTTCGTGATATTAGAATAGATTTCAGAGTTTCAGAGAATATAATATATAATATTTTTGTTAAAGAGCGGTTGTCCCGAACGGGGCGGCCGCTTTTTGCGTAGGTTGTTTTTTCTTTTGTTAATTTTCACCCTTCCCCCGCCGTTCGGCGGTCCCCCTTCCCTAAAACTTTCTGACGAAAGTGTTATGGACGGTAAGGGATATTGTCTGACATAAACAATCCGCCGACCGTCCCTAATACTTGTTTTAGGGAAGGGGGACCGTCAAGGGCGAACGCCCGCACGACGGTGGAAGGGTGTCATTTTTTATCCGTTCTTTTTACCCCTATCCCCCTGCGGGGACTTCCCCCTTTGTTTCTCAAAAGGGGAAGCGAGTTCTCCGCTCTCTTCGTTCGGTCGAGATGACAAAAAAGCAAACCGTCATCTCGAGCGGAGCCGTCAGGCGTAGTCGAGAGATCTCTATGAACAGACAACACCGTGAAAGAAATCGGGGATTAAAGAACGGCTTTTCAGCGTTCGTACTTTTTCTTGTCCGTTCTGAACGCCGAGATCTCTCCGCTCTCTTCGTTCGGTCGAGATGACAAAAAAGCAAACCGTCCTCTCGTTAATGTCCGCAAGCCGACCTCGACAAAACGACAAAGAAACCGGTTGTTTGTCCGTTTTATAATGCC
>CADBSX010000028.1 GCA_902797515.1 uncultured Eubacteriales bacterium
GTATTTTTCGTCGTGAACGTAAACGTCTCCCGTTATTTCGCAGTTTTTTATAAGTCCCGCGTTGCGGTACGCGAGCCCGTAAAAATCAGGTAGAGGCTTTTCCTCGTGCGTTATTATTTTGAGTTTCAGCCCGTCTATAATGCCCGTATTTTCTTTCAGAACGCAGTGTTTGCCTGTAACGTCGTTCAAAAAACCGTCGATATCGAGAGTTATCGTATATCCCTCGGGATTTACGAACAGACCGTTGAACACGAAACAATTATAACTTTCGCCGCTGAAAAAGAAGTTCGTATCCGCATAATTGTATTTTTTCGGCATCTGCGAAACGCGTATCGTGACGTCTTTCGTCAAAATATAGTTTTTGTTCGCCGCGAAAACGCCGTCGTCGGGGAAAGGCTCGTAATTTTCTTCGTCGCCCTCGTAAACGGCGAACGTGTTTTTGAATATAAAGGTCTCCGAAACGTCGGCGGCAGGTCTCGTTCCGCTTTTTACCGAGCGCGTGACGACGTATTCATAGCGGTAAAGTCCCGTTTTAAGGGGCGTCAGATATCCGTTTTCGTCGGCATAGATTGCTTTTACGGTTCCGCCAGCCGTATTTTGCGGCGCGTCGCCGTCGGAATTTGCGGTAACGCAGGACTGCGCTCCGAGAACGTATCCGTCGAGCGCGCCGCTATCCGACATGTCCTTAAAAGCGGGATTGACGTCCGCAAGTTTTACTTTTTCCCCGACTTTCAGGCTCGCGACCTCTTTTTCCTCGAACGTTTTTTGTAAAGGCGTCGAGTAATAAAGCGAAGGCAAAAGAGATACGACGGCGAACGCGGCGAGACACGCGACGACTAAAACCGCGAACGTCGCCGCGGATATTATTTTAAAGGTTTTTATTTTGTCCTTTATCATTTTTTCTTACCTCCGTAAATATAGTCGGCGTTTTCTTTTATCGAGAAAAACGAGTGAGATAAAAAGCCGAGAATAATTATCGCCGCGCCTACGACGAGAGCGGGGATATGCAGTATATTCCAGCACACCGCGCATTTTATTACTACGGGCGAGGGAAGGACTTGCTGATAATAATGCGCCGCGGTAAAATTCCGGATAGCGGCGTACGATATATTCCCTACGGGAAGTCCCGCGCCGTAAACGGAAGTACCGACGTTTCCGACGGAAACGAAACGGTACGGAACGACGAGCGCGAAAACGCCGACGGCGGCGAGAGCGGCGATAAAAGCGACTTTCGCGGCGGGATGAAAATCCGAAGTTATCGCCTGATGGATCATAAATACGAACGAATACGCGACCGCGACGGAAAATCCGACCGACAATCCGAAGAGCATATACGTTCCCCTCTTTCCGAAAAGCGAAAAGATAAACGGATAGTCTTTAACGTAGAACATATCTTCGTTTCGGTTTTTCAGTATCGCAAGCCTCGCGGTACCGAGAAGAAGGGCGAAGGTGGCGAAGAGAAAACAGAATACCGCCGCCGAAAAAAGCCGCGAAAGGAAAACCGTTTTCGGATCTATCCTCGCTTTTTTGAAGAGTTTATCGTCGGTTACAGTGCGGTAAATAAGACTTGCGAGGATAAGCCCGCAGAAGATATACAGATATATTTCCGCCGCTTTGTCCGCTTTCTCGAAACCGCTTACCGAAAACGAGAGCAAATCTCTTCCCATCGCGCCGAATTCCGTCGCCGCGTTGATAATATATAAGACGACCGCTATCGCGGGAACGAGGAACGTTCTTTTCAGATCGAACAGAAAGAATTTAAATATTTTTTTCATTGACCGTCTCCCTGTAAAATTCTTCGACGCTTTTTCCCGACTTTCCGACGATTTCTTCCGCGTCGTAATATTCCGACAAAGCGCCGCCCGAAAGTATGAAAAATCCGTCTATAAGCCGCTCTAATTCCTTTATTTCGTGAGTGGTTATCAAAAACAGCCTGTTTTCGTCCGTCAGGTCGATAAGCGTATTTACGACTTCGCCTCTTAAATTCACGTCGAGGTTGGAGAAAGGCTCGTCGAGAAGAACGACGCTTTTCCCGCCGAAAACCGCCGAAAGGAATTTAAAATACTGTTTCAATCCCGACGACAGGGAAAAGATAAAACTCTTTTCGGAAATTTTCGCCGCCGCGAGTTTACCGCGTATTTTTTCCTTGTCGAAACCTTCCGAAAAGGTCGCCTCGAAATTCAGATAGTCTTTTATCCGCATATCGGGCGGGAAAAAGTCCTTCTGCGAGGCGTAAGCGACGTCTGTAAAATCGGTTTTCAGTAAACTTCCCTTAAAGTTTCCGTCCAGACCGGACAAAATATTCAAAAGAGTAGTCTTGCCCGCTCCGTTCAGCCCGAATATCCCGACTATCCCGCCTCTTTCTATTCTGAAAGACGCATTATTTAAGACAGTCTTTTTCCCGTATCTTTTATATATAAGTTCGCCGCCGAAATTTATTTTTCCGCGATTTTCTTCATAAGCCATACGACTTCCTCCTTTCCGACTCCGCATTTTTCCATTTCTTCCATAAATTCTTCCGCCTCGCCCAAAAGGTATTCTTCGCGTTTTTTCATAAGATATTCCCTGTTTTGCGTAACGAATTTTCCGAGCGTTCCGTCGGTGACTATAAGCCGTTCTTCTTCGAGGGCGGAATAAGCCTTCGCCACGGTGTTCGGATTGACGGACAGTTCCGCGGCGAATTCGCGTATCGGCTTGATTTTTTGTCCCGCGACGAGCCTTCCGCCGAATATCTCTTTTTTCATTAACGATATTATCTGCGAAAGTATCGTTTCGTTATTTTTAAATTCCAAAACAAAAATATCCCCTTTGTTTTTTCTGTATTGTATTACTCGAATAATACAACAATGCGCCAAAAAAACGGGTGCGCGCCCTTTGAACGATTTCATTATACATTATCCGAGAACGTTTGTCAATATATTTTGTAAAAATTTTTCGGTAGTATTTTATAGGCCGATGCCGCATATATTTATTTATATGAAAAAGCGGATCGGTACGGCTTTGAAATACGCTCTTGCAGTTTTTTTTATCGTTTTCACGCCGCTCGTCGCCGTGAGAAAGACCGCCGCGAAAGACGATTTCCCGTATGAAACCGAAAAGTACGAAAAAGTCCTTACGGTATGGCACGTCGATACTTTCGAGGGCGGAACGGGATCGCGCGCGGATTTTCTGACCGACAGGGCGATAGAATTCGGCAGGACGGAAGAGGGAAAGGGAATACATTTTCTCGTCGTTACGCATACCGTCGAAAGTCTCGAAAAGAGTTTGTCTGACGGCAAAACGCCCGATATGGTGTCTTTCGGGATAGGCGCGGGCGCGGTCGGGGGGATAGCGAAAAGTATTCCCGAAATATCTTTTTCGGGCGGGGAAGTAGGAAAGTATTGCTATGCCTATCCGTGGTGCGTCGGCGGTTACTTTCTGATAACGAAAACCGAAGATAAACGGCTTATAGACAGACTTATCGTTTCGCAAGGCGTTTACAATCTGCCGTTCTCCTGCTTTTTGACGGACGACCTTCCGTTTGAGAAAAAAGAAATAAAAGAGCCGATGAACGCGTACTCGGCTTTTCTCTCTTCTACCGCCGCCGCTCTTCTCGGAACTCAAAGGGATATAAAGCGACTCGAAACGCGCGGCGCGTCTTTTTTCGCCGAGCCGATAAAGGGATTTTCAGACCTTATTCAGTACGTCGCCGTAACTACGGGAAAAGAAGAGGATTATAAGGACTGCCTTTCTTTCGCGGAATATCTTATTTCCGAGAAAGTTCAGAAACAACTCGTTAAAATAGGCATGGCGTCGGCGTTTTACGGTATTTACGACGGCGGCGCGATGTCCGCGCTCGATATAGGGGAAATCGGATATACCGTAAGTCCGTTTACGGAAAAGAACGCCCTTTTATCCCTGCAAAGCGAGCCGACGGACGGAAAAGAACGGGCGGAAAGAATTAAAAACGCATTAAAACGCTTGTAATAAAAAATAATTTGGTGTAAAATAAGAGAGGTTAAAAAATGGACCGTAAAAGCGTCTGGTCGGAAATAGGCGAAAAGACGGGCTCGGA